>JALAGR010000143.1 GCA_022712335.1 Pediococcus sp.
GCCTAACAATTAAGCATTTTTAACAGTTAGAATCTTAACCTTCATGTCGCCACCCGGCGTAGAAATTGTAACTTCATCACCGACTTTTTTACCCAAAAGAGCTTTAGCGATTGGTGAATCATTTGAAATTTTACCAGTCAATGGATCAGCTTCTGCTGCCCCAACGATTGTGTATTCTTCAGGTTCTTCATCTGGAAGTTCTTTGAATTCAACTACACGACCAAGTGAAACTTCATCGCCAGCAATATCATCATTATCGATAATTTGAGCATAATGTAGCATGTGTTCAACCGTATTAATACGACTTTCTACCATGCTTTGTTCATCCTTAGCTGATTCATATTCTGAATTTTCAGATAAATCACCAAAACTTCTAGCAATTTTGATTCGTTCAATTACTTGTGGACGAGTCTTTGTTTTTAATGATTCTAATTCTTCCTCTAACTTAGCTTTTCCGTCTAAAGTCATCGGATAAGTTTTTTCATCTGCCATTTTTACACCTCGAAATTATTTGTTAAAACTTTCGTCGCGGCCATCCTCTGAAAGGATATCACGCACTTTGGTAACTAGTAAATCAACAGCAACACTGTTTTGTCCACCTTCAGGAACAATCAAATCAGCATAGCGTTTTGTAGGTTCAATAAACTGATGATACATGGGCTTAACCCCTGTTAGGTATTGATTAATGATTGAATCCAATGTTCGAGCACGTTGCTCCATATCACGACGAATACGACGGATAATTCGAATATCATCATCAGTATCAACGTAAACTTTGATATCTAACATATCACGAATACGTTCATCATCAAGAATTAAAATACCTTCAAGAATAATTACATCAGTTGGTTCTTGCTTAATTACCTTTTCACTTCGCGTTGAAACCTTATAATCATACACTGGTACTTCAATGGTTTGATTATTTTTCAACATTTTCAAGTGTTCATATAAAAGGTCTGCATCAAAAGCAAGTGGATGATCGTAGTTTACTGCTCGACGTTCTTCCATTGTCTTTTCTGCTTGATCCTTATAATACGAGTCTTGTTGAATAATTGAAATCGAATGTCCATGTAATTCTTCAAGAATTTTTTGACTAACAGTTGTTTTTCCACTACCGGATCCCCCGGTAACCCCAATAATCATCGGGTCGTTCTTTGTACTCATAATCTTAATTCCTCACTATTTACCTTCTGGATTGTACTTCGCAACTGCTTCGTTAAATGAAGTGATGTCCTTGTAGAATAAAACATCTCCAACTTTATACTTCGAACCAGATACATTTTTTGTAACAGCAAAGAAGAATAGATATCCATCTTTAGTGTCAGCATTAACAACGGATAAAATAGAATTTTCACCAGGATTATCAACTGGTCCAGGCATAAATCCAGTGTTTACACGTGTGTTATATGGATTTGTACTTGCTAAATCAGATTGAGTTAGGTCTTCAGTGGCTGATTTCTTAACCGCATAACGAGTTGAAACATCAGAACCTAAAGTTTCTCCTTGAGTAATACGATTCAAGAATACACCAGCAATCTTAGAACGGTCGCTTGATTGGCTACCTTCCATTTCAACTAATGAAGCTACACTCAAAGTTTCTTGAACAGTCAAACCATTTGATTTAATTTTAGAATAGTAAGGTTGTAAAACAGCATCTTCCTTAGCAACCATTTGAGTAACAACGTCTTTTAGACTAGTTGTCTTGTCAACTGTATAACTAGCTGGGAATAAGTAACCTTCTAGACGGTAACGTACGTTTTTAGCCTTCATAGCTGAACCTAATAACTTAGGATACTTCTTAGCTAACCCTTTAATAAAGTCTTCGTCCTTCATTAATTTCAAGAAATCAGCTTTCTTGAAGTATTTAGACGACTTCATTGAACTAGCAATCTGATCAATGTTTTCGCCTTCCTTGATTAAGAGGCGTGGCCCATTAAGCGCAATAGGTTCTGCAGCGCCACCTTTTTCAAGTTTTGTAGCAATTTGTTTCAAAGTCATAGATGGCTTCAAAACATAATAACCTGCTTGGAAGTTATTTATTTTTTTAGATTTTGTGTAGTAATTGAATACCGCACCACTCTTAACAACGTGTTTATCCTCTAAAATCGAACCAACTCCTCTTGAAGTTGTTCCAACCGGAATATTAATTTCAATTTGTTTATTACTCTTTGCATCTAAAGGTTGCAAAGAAGTACTGTAATAACGATATCCCATAAATGTTGTAATCAAAACTACGGCGGCCAAAATACCGATTACCCATTTAATAATGCTATGACCACTTTTTTGGCGTTTATAGTTGGTCTGCACACGACTACGTCTTTGATTTGAATCATTGTTGTTATTATCCAAGATCATTTTCTCCTATCATTTCACAATAATGGTAATTATACAAAACTATCATTCATTTCGCATTAAAGTAACATAGATTTAATACGCTTATCGAATTGTTACGTTTAATTTCTCTTCGAGATTTTCAATTACCTTCGAAAATTCCGCATTGATAGCATCTTCTTGCAAAGTATCATTTGTATCTTGATAAGTAAGCTGATATGCAAGTGACTTCATACCTTCATCAAGGTTATCACCCTCATAGACATCAAACAATTCAACTTTAACTAAATTCTTTTGCTTGGTTTCGTTAATAACGTTCAAAACTTCTTCATTTGAAACATCTTGACTAATTAACATAGCGACATCACGCGTAATTGCAGGATATTTTGAAATTACGTCGTAATGTTGCAATTTCTTTTCAGCATTCATAATTTTCGTTAAATTCAATTCAAAGACATAAGTTTCTTTAATTTTAAATTCTTTTGCAGTTGTTGGATGAACTTGACCAACAAATCCAATCACATCACCATCAAGAAGAACATTTGCAGTCCGTCCTGGGTGCATTCCATTTCGATCTTGGTCTGCTACATAAGTGATTTCACCAGCAACCGCAACGTTATTGAGGTATTGTTCAACAATTCCCTTAACATCAAAGAATGTTACGTTCTGTTCTTTTTCATTCCAAGACTTAGCTTGAATCGAACCTGTAACAGCCCCTGCAATATGTTCAACTTCTTCAGGTTGTTCTTGACCATTACCGTAGAAAATTCGACCTTGTTCATATAGAGCAACATTATCTACTGAACGAGCTTGGTTATAAGCAATATCATCAAGTAATCCACTAACCAAATTCATTCGTAATGCTTCACGGTCTTGGGTCATTGGCCAATCTACTTTAACTAATTCATGGTCGCCTTTAACAAATTTTTGGCTCTTAGCAATCGTTGTGAGCCCATAACTCATTGCTTGAGTGAGACCTAGTCCTTCCATTACTGTTCTAGAAGCACGTATTAATTTTTGTTCTGCAGTAAGTTGCCCAATCGTTGGATCACCCGTTGGCAATGTTACTGGTAAATTATCATATCCAAAAATACGAGCAACTTCTTCTAATAAATCAGCTTCGATATGAATATCCCAACGACGTACTGGAATTGAAACTTTGAAAGTTTCGTTTGTTGCATCTAATTCTGTATTAAATCCAAGACGATCAAAAATCGCAGTTACTTCTTGGCTGGTAAGTGAAGTGCCCAAAATCTTATTGATTCGAGCTAAAGCAATTGAAATTATTTCAGGTTCAACTGGAGTATCATTTCCAACCATTACATCACTCAATACTTGACCTTCACCAAAATCAGCAACCAAACTAGCAGCTTCATTTAAAGCATTATCTACAGATGAGTAATCAATTCCACGTTCGAAACGCATAGCAGCTTCACTATGCAAATTATGGAAACGAGCTGTTTTGCGAACTTTAATTGAATCAAAAATGGCTGCTTCGATTACAACATTTTGTGTTTGAGCACTAACTTCAGATTCCATACCACCCATGACACCAGCCATTGCAATAGGGTTGCCGTCAGCTGTAATCACAAGATCTTCAGGACGAAGTTCACGTTCTACATCATCGAGTGTTGTAAACTTAATGTTTTCTCCAGCCGGAGCAACAGAAATCGTCTTGTTTTTAAGTTGGTCTAAATCATATGCATGTAAAGGTTGACCATACTTCAACATGATGTAGTTAGTAACATCGACAACGTTATTGATGGGACGAATTCCAGCCTTCATCAACATTGTTTGGAGCCAGAATGGACTATCAGCAATTTTTACATTTTCAATGGCCATTAATTTGTAAACTGGAGCAACATCTGTTGCAGTAATATCAACTTTAAGTTGATCCGCAAGTGTGTTGGCTGACTTTTGTTCGTCTTTAACCGCTACAATTTCAAAGTTTGCTTTTTGATCAAGAATTGCAGCAATTTCATGCGCATTTCCGTTCATACTGAACATGTCACCACGATTAGGAGTTACTGAAGTATCGATCACATCGTCGTCCATACCTAAAACTTCCATAACTGAATCGCCCGGTTTAACATTGCTGTCTGCGGGAAATACATAAATTCCGTCTACGTAGTCCTTAGGAACCACATTATCTGGATAACCAATTTCTTGCAATGCACAAATCATTCCGTTTGATGGAATTCCGCGCATTTTACTTCTTTTGATTTTAACGTTGTCTTTGATTCGTGAACCGTGTAATGCAACGATAATATCTTGGTCAGCTGCGATATTTGGAGCACCACAAACGATTTGAATGGGTTCTTCTTCGCCAACGTCAACTTGGCACACGTGCAAATGATCTGAATCAGGATGATCCGTCACTTCTAATGTATGACCAACAACAATTTTCTTTAATTTATTATCTAATCTTGTAACTGAATCAACTTCAACAGCTGTACGTTCAATTTTTTCAGCCAAGTCTTTAGGTTCTAAGTCTAAGTCTAAATATTTAGATAACCACTTGTATGAAAGTTTCATTTTTATTAACCTCGCTTATTGAATTGGGATAGGAATCTAACGTCGTTTAGATAGAAGTTACGAATATCGTCAACACCATAACGTAACATCGCAAAACGGTCTGGTCCTAATCCAAAGGCAAATCCACCGTAAACATCAGTATCAACGCCAGCCATTTTTAGAACGTTCGGATGAACCATTCCGGCACCTAGCACTTCAATCCAACCGGTTGATTTACATACAGAACAACCTTCTCCCATACAGTTAAAGCATGTAACGTCAGCTTCAACTGAAGGTTCCGTGAATGGGAAGTAACTTGGACGTAAACGAACTTCAAAACGGTCGCCGAAAAGTTCCTTAGCAAGAGTTACTAATGTTCCCTTTAAATCGCCCATTGTAATATTCTTATCAATTACCAAACCTTCGATTTGGTGGAATTGATGTGAATGAGTAGCATCATCAGTATCACGACGGTAAACTACACCTGGAGAAATCATCTTCAATGGACCTTTTGAAAAGTCATGTTTTTCCATTGTACGAGCTTGTACTGGAGAAGTTTGTGAACGCATCAAAACTTCATCAGTAATATAGAATGTGTCTTGCATATCACGAGCAGGATGATCTTTAGGAAGATTAAGCATTTCAAAGTTATAGCGATCGAGTTCAACTTCTGGTCCCTCAACAACCTGATAGCCCATTCCTAAGAACAAATCTTCCAAGTTATCGATGATTTGTTGGATAACGTGTGGTTGCCCTTGCTTAATTGGTGTTCCTGGTAAAGTAACATCCAATGCTTCTTCTGCTAATTTTTGGTTCAAAGCAGCTGTAGCTAACTCTTCTTTGCGTTCTTCTAATTTAGCAGTTAGGTTATCACGCACTTTATTGGCGAATTCACCAACCTTAGGGCGTTCTTCCTTACTTAAATCACGCATACCACGAAGTACTTCAGTGATTGGGCCTTTTTTACCTAAAAAATTAACCCGTACTTCATTTAATTTTGATAGTTCGTTAGTGACACTAATTTCTTGAAGACCTTTTTCTTCAAGTTCTTTCAACTTCTCTTGTAAACTCATGAACTTTCCACCTTTCTCCAAATAAAAAAACGCCCCTTGAAAAGGGACGTTTTTTAACGCGGTACCACCCTTGTTTGCAAATTAATGCACACTTGGTCAGCCAGATACGGGTGGCCCGCCCATTTTTAAACGAAGCGAATTCGCCGAAACTACCATTGGAATATCTCAACGTAACTATTCCTTCTCTGTCTAGTAATTTTGTTCAGCTACTACTCTTCGAGCTTTTATTCTCTTAGCTACTTTACCCAAAAAAATCACGAAGGTCAATAGTTAATTAGAACCAGCAGTCTGCAAATTTATGTACTGATTCAAGGACTGGACGTAAATCTTCCCCTTGATCCGTCAAACGGTACTCAATTAAGGAAGAATCCGTATAAGTACAACGCTCTACTAAACCTTCTTCTTCTAAGCTCTTCAAACGTTCAACTAATACGCGATCACTACATTTCGCAACACTGTGAGCAATGTCTTTGAAACGTTGTGGACCAGCATTCATGAGAACTTCTAAGATAAGACCATTCCATTTTTTGCCTAATATATCAAACATTTTTTCAAACTTTGGACAAAGTTCAAAATCAGTTTCTTCTTTTAATTGTGTACTTTGCATTATAAAACCCTCTTTTACTAGATAAACTTAATTACTTTTTCTTTGTATTTCATCAATTTTAACTTAAATTCTTTACGAACATGGTCGAAATATTCGGTAATAGCTTGTGCGTCGTCAACAAACGATACAATACTACTTTCGAAATATTTAGGACGAGCAATTGTAGCTCCCCACATATGTTTCAATATAATATCTTTTTCCTTATCATTCAACACCGTTAATTTTTCAGCATTTCGCAATGCAACACGGGGATGAATAAATGCATGTGAGCCTAACGTGAACTTAGTTGTTCTCCAGTCGTAGTAAAAAAGATCGTGTAGTAACCCAGCTCGAGCTGTCGAAACAGCATCTAGATTGTGTTTTTTGGCCAACAAATAACTTTCATAGGAAACGCTAATACAGTGATCTAGCCGTGTTCCATTGTGATGTTGAGTATAATTATCTAGCTTTTGAACCTCTTTTTTCTTTAATAAATCGCCGACAATTGCCATGTATTCAGAATCATTTTTCCAATCTAGTGACTTCATTAAAAGCTCCTTTTTTTAGCTTAAGTTACTACCATATTAACGTCATACTTTTTTAAATCAAGCGAATTTGACCACCAAAATTAAAACGTAATAAAACCTTAATCAGCTAAACCAAACATTAATACTCCTGCAGCAATGGCAACATTTAATGACTCTGCTGAACCTTTAATTGGAATATATAAGTTCATGTCTGTCATTTGAATCAAATCTCGATCCATTCCGTTTCCTTCATTTCCCATAATTAAAGAGAAATTGTCTGGAACATCAATTTTACGGTAATCACGTGCATTTTCGTCTAAAATCGAACCGAAAATCACACTACCATTGTCTTTACTAGATTGAACCCATTTTTCAAGATTCAAACGTTTAAGTTGTAAATGATACTGACTTCCCTGCATTGCTCTTAGAATCTTAGGATTATAAAAGTCTGCAGTCCCGTCCCCAAAAATTACACCTTTGAATCCAGCTGCATCGGCTGTACGAACCATCGTTCCGATGTTACCAGGGTCTTGTACATTATCCAAAACTAACCATTTTCCAGATAAATCATCAGGAACTTGCCAGTCTTCTTCATTGATATAACCAATCAAAAAGATGCCTTGATCGTGAACAGTATCTGAAATGTGATTAGCAACTTCTTTAGTAACTAAAATTAGTTTATCATTATCGACCTGCTCAGCAAGTTCACCTAAATCAAAGTCTTCCTGAACAATTAAAAATTCATATTCTGTTGACTGTTCCAAAGCCGTCTCTACTGGATGTCGTCCTTCTAAAAGAAATTTTTTAAACTTTTTTCTACCATTATTTGTTTTTAACTTGACCCATTCTTTTACCTTAGTGTTCTTTGTTGAAGAAATCTTTTCCATAATTATAACCTATCTCCTTACCATTTGTAAGCGTACCGAATCTTTATCTTGTTCAATCGTATCATTATCACTAAACAAATGATATAAAGTTTTCATTGAACATTCGATATCAACACCTCCCATACTAACAAATTACGTCAACGATGTTAAAATTATTAATATAAA
>JALAGR010000144.1 GCA_022712335.1 Pediococcus sp.
ATGCAAAAAGAGGCCCTATACAAATCTGCGACCTGCACGGAACCTCTTAAATTTAAACTAATCTAGGAAATCTTTTAGTTGTTTTGATCTTGATGGATGGCGAAGTTTACGTAAAGCTTTCGCTTCGATTTGACGGATACGTTCTCTCGTAACCCCAAATACTTTACCAACTTCTTCAAGTGTTCTAGTACGACCATCATCTAAACCAAAACGTAAACGAAGTACGTTTTCTTCACGATCTGTAAGAGTATCAAGAACACCTTCAAGTTGTTCTTTCAACAATTCATATGCAGCGTGATCAGCAGGACTAGTTGCTTCTTGATCTTCAATGAAATCACCAAGATGTGAATCATCTTCTTCACCAATTGGTGTTTCCAATGAAACAGGTTCTTGAGCGATCTTCAAAATTTCACGAACTTTATCAGATGGCATATCCATTTCAGCACCAATTTCTTCAGGCATTGGTTCACGACCTAAATCTTGGAGCAATTGACGTTGAATTCGGATTAATTTATTGATTGTTTCAACCATGTGCACTGGAATACGGATCGTACGTGCTTGATCGGCAATTGCACGCGTAATTGCTTGACGAATCCACCAAGTAGCATAAGTTGAGAACTTGAATCCTTTTTGGTAATCAAACTTTTCAACGGCTTTCATTAAGCCCATGTTACCTTCTTGAATTAAATCAAGGAATTGCATACCACGACCAACATAACGTTTAGCAATTGAAACAACTAAACGAAGGTTAGCTTCTGCTAATTCTTGACGAGCACGAGCATCGCCTTCTTCAATTCTTAAAGCTAATTCAACTTCTTGATCAGCAGTAAGCAATGATACACGACCAATTTCTTTAAGATACATCCGAACAGGGTCATTAATTTTTACCCCAGCAGGCGCTTTTGTATCATCTAGTTCTTCCTTAGTGATTTCTTGAGCTTTTAAGGCTTTTTCACTAGGATCACCATTTTCATCAACAACACTGATTCCGGCATCTTCAATGCGTTGGATAAGGTCATCGACATCTTCGTCAGTTAGTTCAAACTTGGTAATCAAATCTTTAGTTAATTGAGTATACTTAACCTTTTTTTCGCTCTTTTGAGCTTTGATGATTTGATTAACAGCTTTTTTAAATTCAGGTGAGGAAATAACACTTTCACTCTTTTTCTTTTTTGTTTCGGTTTTCTTGTTTGCCATTTATGCTGATCCCCCTATTATTGTTGAAGCTGTTGTTGTTTCTGATACAGTGCAATGAGTTTCAAAGTTAACTGTTGTTGTAATTCTTTATTACCTAGTCTAGTAGCTTCATCTAAATCTGATTTCACATCTGAAATTTGCTCACTCAATGGAGCAACATTCTCAATTACGCTGAGGTAATCTTGAATTTCTTCTTCTGTAAATTCAGGGCTTAAATTAATCGATTCAATATCAGCGACAACTGCCTGTAGCTCATCTTCTTTAAGATAATCCATAAAATCTGCAACATTGTATTCATGATTTTTTTCTAAATATCCACTTGCTAAAACATAAATCGTTTCAAGTTTTTCAGTTGGAAAATAGAAGTTAGGTAGACTTTGTAATTTTAGCCAAACATCATGATTATTCAACGCGCGCGCCAATAGCCGGTATTCTGAAATATCTACTTGAGATAATTTTTTTTGAATATTTTGATTAAATACTTGTTGCTCTTCTCCTGGAACTGGAGGCGGTGGTGTCTGTTCGTTTAATTCAAATTGATTTGGCGCATGTGCAATCCGATCGGCAACACTTTCCCTCAGTTGATCCTTTAAATCACGCTTATCAATATCAAATTCATCTGATAGTTGGTTTAAATATAGATCTTGTTCCAATGCATCTCTTAAACTACCAATCCGTTTTAATGCTTTTTTTAAGTATTCCAATTGGTCATTTTCGTTAGCAAGGTTCAAACCAGTTCGGTCATACTTCAAAAGAAACGAAGTACTTGATTCTCCAGTTTGATGCATCAAACTTTGAAATGATTCAATCCCTTTTTGTTCCACGTACTCGTCAGGATCCAAATTATCAGGAATAAAAACGACACTGATTTGCAAGTCACTGGATTGTCGGAGCAATTCAATCGCTCGCGCAATTGCCTTTTGACCTGGAGCATCCCCATCAAAACAAATGACCACCCGATCAGCAACGCGTTTAATGGCATTGATATGATCCTCAGTCAAACTAGTTCCCATTGTCGCAATTCCGTTTTTAACGGACGCCCGATGAGCAGCAATTACATCCATAAAACCTTCATATAAAATGACTGTTTTTTGCTGGATAATTTCTGAACGTGCTTGCGAAAAATTATAGAGAACCTTTCCTTTATTGAAAATACTTGTCTCGGGACTATTCAAGTATTTAGGATGATTGGGGTCTTTAACCAAGCTACGTCCTGAAAATGCAACGATTTTTCCGTTAGCATCTTTAATCGGGAAAATAATACGGTTAAAAAAACGATCTCTCAATGTTTGATTTTCAGACTCAATAAACAATCCTGAATCCGCCATTAAGCGCTGGTCAATCTTATGCTCTTTAAAAAAGCTCAAAAGTAAGTTGTCTTCAGGAGCAGCAAAACCAATATCAAAATCTTTGATATCTGCTTCAGTCATCCCACGATCCTTCAAATACTTCAACGCATCCTCACCCAACTTGGTATTTAGCAAAATGTGACTAAACAATTCGGACGCTTTTTCATAAAGATCAATCAATGCACTTTGTTCCGATGAATATGACGACTTTTTAGCTGTTTTAAAGTAACTTTGGTCTAATGGAATATTACTAAACTCAGCTACTCGACGCACCGCATCAGGAAAACTGAGATTCTCTAAATCCATAAGAAATTTGAAAACATTTCCCCCGCGTCCACAACTAAAACAATGGAAAATCTGTTTACTCTCCGAAACCGAGAAAGACGGTGTTTTTTCATCATGAAATGGACAAACGCCAAACAGATTTTTACCCGCCTTCCTTAGCTGGACATATCTACCAACAACATCCGCTATGTCAACGGACGTTCTGACATCGTTAATTATATCTTCCGGAATCATTCCAGCCATACTTTCACCCGCCTTCGCAAGATAAACTCATACGTTAGTATGATACAGCAGTCCTGAAACAGAAGCAATTAAAACACACTTCTATTTTACACCTTTGTCAAGTCTGTACATTTATTTCGTTGATAACTTATCTTTTTGAACATTTTTCGAGTAAATAAGCCACTTAATCCCTCCGAATTAAATGGCTTATTTCTATATCATTTGCTAGCAACTTCATTTATTTTTATCCGTCTGAATTATACTCCATAAACA
>JALAGR010000145.1 GCA_022712335.1 Pediococcus sp.
GCTTTTTTTCGTGGTAAATAAAACGCCAATCATATTCTTTGATAAAGAAATACCATTCATTTACACTATAGCTGTAGATGATAAGTAATTAATTTGAAAGGGGTATGTAAATGGCAGAACGTAAAACACGATTTCCTAAAACGATGGAACAACTAAATCAGTTGATTGCAGATATTAGTCAGTTAGAAACTAATATTCAACAAATTCATTGGTATATGCGTGGCGCAGAATTCTTCAGGCTACATCCTCAAATGGACGACTACAACGAAGAATTAGGGGAACAGCTAGACGAAATTGCTGAACGTCTAATTGCTTTGGGAGGTTCTCCTTATGCAACAACACGTGAATTTATTAATCATACTGGCTTGCCAGATGAAAAAATTACGTGGAATCAGTATTCACTACCAGAGCTAATGCAACGGCTTAATGATCAATTTAAATATTTAGCTGGTCAGTATCGAATCGGGATGGAAGTCTCGGATGAAGAACGTGATTTTTCAACGCAAGATATGTTGAATGGCTTTAGAGCGGAAATTGATAAATGGATTTGGATGGTCAGCGCTTATCTTGATCAAGGTCCAGTAGACGAATAATTATTTTAGAAATTGAAAAAAGGCTTAACCGTTTTAAATGGTTAAGCCTTTTATGCTGGAAAAATTATGTGTGCAATTTAATTAACTACGGTCTTCATGATCAGAGTAGTACGTATCCGATGCATGTGCTTTAGCTAAAGCAGGTGTTTTGTAGTAATGTGCGATTGTACTAAGCATTGCTCCTCCAGCTTCGGTTAAAACCTCAACCTTTGTACCATCGACTGTTTGAGTAGTGTTGTGGAAGAAGGTACCATCTCCATTATTTTGATACCAACCTCTTAGATTAACAATTTTAGAAGGATTTTCATCGCCCTTAAAGATATCATCAACATCCATAAATCCTGCAGATGTCCAGTTTTCTTTACTCTTATCAGGAGTACTTTCGGCATCTTCAGAACCTTGAGCTGCACCATCATATGCTTCAAAGCTGCCATCATTGGTCTTCCAAACATTTCCGTCAAACGTGACAGTTTGGATTTGATGATCATCAGTGTAGGTAAACCAAGTCCCTTGCATCCGTGATGGGAAAATAAACTTCTTTGCATCAGTATTAGTATCAGTACTAGTGGTACTAGCATCGGACTGTTTTGGGGTAGATGACGATGTACTGGATGCTTCCTTCTTGCCACTAGAGTCATCCTTTTTATAAAAACTTTTTTCAGTTGAGTGCTTTTTAGCACTACTTTGTGATGTTGAAGTTGCTTTGGAATGACTGCTATTAGAACTCTGACTACAAGCTCCAAGGAGTAGGGCGCTAAGCCCAACCATCGCGGTTAAAGCAACTTTATGCTGTGTAATATTCAAATTATATCTCCTCCAAAAAGATTTAATTAAGTACGTCAAGCATTATAACGTAAGTTACTAGTTAGTTAAATCTAAATATAAATTGTAATTAACGGCAGTACGAAGTTTCAAATTAGCTTTAACAATTGGTTTTTCCTTGCCTTTAACGAGTCGGCTTTGTTGTTCGACTGAATCAAAATCAAAGTCAACCTGACCTAAATAATAAAAATCAGAGCCTTCGTCGTCGCTTTTTTTAACGAAAAGTAACAAGTTGATTTCATCATTTCGATTACCATCAAGTAGGCGAACAACCTCGTTTGAATCAAGCCGACGTGGGCTCTTAGTATACCAACTTAGCGATGAAGAATTATAAAAAATATTGTTATGGTTCAACTCATCAGGGATGCCTTCCCGTTTTTGATAGGTGACAAACATTGGACAGTATCCCATTTTTTCTTTGTAACCATAGATTGCGGAAGATTGATCAGCCGGCCAGCCTAACAGACTGTTAACTTGGCGACGCGTATATTTGCGATAAAGAGTGAATTTTGCACTTGAATCATAATTTTTACTGTTAATAAATCCAGTGGTGATAACGTCATCAACAAGACTTTTAAAATATGAATTAGTTGCATACGATTGCCATACCGAATCATTTAAACAATAAAAGTCATCGACCAAAATCACCATGGCAGTATCGCCATATTTTTTGCGATCATTGGGTTGGTAATAGGTTAAATTTAAATGATTTTCGACCGAAGTGATTGTGTTTAAATCAGTATAAGTACCACTTTGCGTTAGCGCAGTAATCAAGTTAGTTTTAGAATATTTACCTTGATGAGTAAACAATTTTTGTAGCAAAATCAGTTCATGAATACGCATCCCATTCAAAAATTCACGTGAAATCAAACGAAGAAAACTATCTTCGAAAGTCGTCAAAGGTTGATCATCATGCATTTTAAGTAAAAATTGATGATAGTTTTCATACTTATCGACAAAGATTTGAGCATTCGTAGACCCTAAAGTCTGAAAATCTGCTAAAAGAGGAATACGTCCCAACTTATTTTTCAAAGCAATGTAAGAATCACGTAACTTAGTTAGTAAGGTTAAATTGCTGTTATTAATCGAATTATAGATGCGTTCACGGGCGATTTCACTGAAGTTGATCGAAGATAGTCCAACCGTTTGATTAATGGAAATTTTGTTGCGGAGACTATTTTTATTCAGTGTTTGATCTCCAGTTAGCGCAATCGGAATCATATAGTTATTTTTATAATTTCCAATAAAATCGATGATCGTGACGAACTCTTTACCAGCATTTTTACGGAGTCCACGACCTAACTGCTGAATGAAGATGATACTCGATTCCGTATTTCTCAGCATAATTACCTGGTTGATTTTAGGGATATCGATTCCTTCGTTAAAAATATCAACAGTAACGATGTATTCGATTTCTCCATTTTCAAATTGGTTCACGACGGCTTCACGATGGGAGACGGAATCACTACCAGTCAAAGCAACGGAGGGATGTCCTTTAGCAGTCATAATTTGAGCGATTTCCAAAGCTTCTTCAGTGCGACTACAGAAAATTAAACCATAAACTTGGTTGCCATCATGGCCATAGTAATCAATTTGTTGTTCAACGTAGTCCATACGTTCTTTAGCAACTAAATGTTTCAACGGAGCGTTATCGTCAATCATTTGTCCATCATATTCATAGTCAGTAATACCAATGTAGTGGAATTGGCTTAGCATATTTTCCTCGATGGCGTCTTGAAGTCTGATTTCATACGCAATGTTGTAATCAAATAGTTCGTATATATTAAAATCATCCGTACGCTCAGGTGTCGCAGTCATCCCCAACAAAAACTGAGGAGTAAAGTGATTGATAACTTTTTGATAAGTTGTTGCTCCAGCCTTATGAGCTTCGTCAATCAAAATGTAGTCGAAGGTCTCTGAATCAAATTCAGCTAAGATATCGGGACGTGAAAGAGTTTGGATAGTAGCAAAAACGTATTTACGGTCAATTTCTTTAGTGCCACCAGAAAGTACACCATAATCATCTGCGGAACCACCCAAGACATCTTTAAAACTATGCATTGCTTTACGAAGAATTTGTTCACGATGCACTACAAATAAAAATTTTTGAGGGTGGTAATTTTGAACGTCAAAAGCAGCGAGATACGTTTTTCCAGTTCCGGTAGCTGAAATAATTAATCCACGCCTTTTTTCTTCTTTTCGCAAAGTAGTTAGGGAGAAAAGAGCAGCTTGTTGCATGCGATTTGGGACTAGCGAAGAATTTTTTCCGGGAACAAACGTTTTGTTAGGAGTAGTTTTTAACGCAGCATTTTCGTGGTAATACGCAGTGTATTGGACAATCCATTCCTGATTTAGTGGACGAGCGCCTTGCCATTGTTCTTCAATTTGTTGATTGATTTGTTCGGTCAATTTACCATCGGTTTGAGAAGACAGTTTAAGATTCCACTCGTAATTTTGGTTAAGAGCATTGCTGGTTAAGTTTGAGCTACCAATTAAAATTGTTTGATAGTGATCTTTATTGAAAATATATCCTTTAGCATGAAAAGCACGTTCAGCGTCAACAATACGAACCTCCACGTTAGGAATTTTTAAAAGTTCTTCAAAAACTTTGGGTTGATTAAAAGCAAGATAAGTTGAGGTCAAAATCCTGCCCGTAATATTTCGACGGGCTAAATCAGCGAAAGTAACTTTTAAATCAGTTAGAACAGCGTTAGAAATAAACGCCACCGCAAAGGTAAAACC
>JALAGR010000146.1 GCA_022712335.1 Pediococcus sp.
ATGTAGACCACGCATTAATTAAATTGGCCGTTTCACTCATCTTTGTATTCAAATCGGCTAACTCTGAGCGAACCTGTTTTAATTGTTGGTTGATTTGTTCTTCTAGTGCCTTTGTCGATTGATAATCAGGTAACTTAGCCTTATCAGCTTGCAACTGCTTAACGGCCTCGTCATATGCTTTAATTTTTTTATCAAGTTCTCGTGTTCTTGAACTCGTGGTATACATCTTATTTGATTCTTTTTTCAAATCATTTTCAAGTTTGATCCACTCGTCGCTACCTACCGCTCCCATTCTAAGAATATGTCTTCTCAGATCGTCTCGGTTGCCAAGGTCATTAAAATCGTCTAGGTCACTTTGATTGAACCCCAGTAACCGTTCATACGTATTTTGGTCAATCGGCCCCAACATTTCAGTTAGAAAATCGAACGACATTTCTGTTCCATTATCAAGTTGTGTAATAGTTACTTTTCCACCATTTTTCCCCTTGATACGTTCGATTCCATATGATTGTCCATGATGTTCCACGATTAAAACGCCACCGTATCCAGCTGACCCTTTAGCTTTTTTAGGAATGTACTGAAGATATTTATTACTACCTCGACCAGCTGCAAAACCGAATAAAATACTATAGATAAATTGGCGCAAGGTCGACTTCCCAGCTTCATTCAAGCCATAAAAAACTTGTAAATCTTGCTTCAAATCAAAAGTAACATTGTTCCATTTTCCAAAACCATAAATTTCTATTTTATTAATTTTCATTGCGTTCGTCTCCAAGAGCATTGCGTTGTTTTAACATTAGCTCAACTTGATCCTGTAACACCGAAACGTCGAAATCATTACCGTATTCTTCAGATATAAAGCCTAGCTCCATCAATCTTCCTAATTTTTCCTGAACTTTTTTTTCATTGAAAACACTAGCTTCAGCCTTTTTCCAAAATTCTTGATCCAATTCTGAGAAAATTTGGATTTCACTGTTAACTTTTAAAGAAATTCGGTAAATCCAAAAGTCATTTTGATCTAGTTGCTTTTGAATTTGTGACAAAATCAATCCATTGCCCAGTTCTTCTAAAATATCAGCATCTAAAACATTACTATCAAGCAAATTAATATTAATCAATTTGAGTTGTTGAGCTTCTAAAGGTTCAATTATTTGGATGACCATCCGAATAATTTGGTTTAAATCCATCCCTTTTTGAACCGTCATTTCAACATCAACCCATTCTACTACGTCAGTTCTTAAAAATTGAACAGCGGTTGATCCTTGCTGATCGATTGTTACTAAACTAATTCCGCGTGGTCCCGATTCATTAATATGACGACCCTGTGTATTACCAGAATAGGCAACGATTGGACTTTCATTCAAAGTTTGGCGCTTATGAATGTGTCCTAATGCCCAGTAATCATAGTTTTTACCCAACAACTGAGTCATTGTAAATGGCGCATAATGGGCCTCACTCGATTTCAAACCATCCATACTACCGTGTAGCATTCCAATTTGGAAATCGAATTGATTGTTTTTATTGGAATATTCTTCAATTCGAGCATTGATTTCAGCGCGCTTGTTGTAACTAAAACCAGTAATACCAACAGTTGTACCATCTTGGAGGGTAAGTGATTTCGTCTCTACTTCATCTCCAAAAATCTTTACGTTTTCCGGAAAAATTGCACTAGGTATTTTATTATTACTATAATCATGATTTCCATAGCTTAGGAAAACTGGAATATTAGCATCACTCAAAACTTCTAATTGATCGATTGCTAAATTCAAGGTCTCTAAATCGGGCTCAGGATTATCAAATAAATCTCCCGCAATGCATACAAAGTCGACTGCATTTTTAATTGCCTCCTGGACCATATTTTTCATGGCTTTCCCAGTTGAATTAACAACCCGCTCTCTCACATCACTTGGCGTATTTTTTAAACCTTGGAATGGACTTCCTAAATGAATGTCAGCCGCATGAATAAATTTCATAATTCCCCTCCATTTTCAAAGAAATTAAAAAAATAGGACTGCGACATTTTTTGTCTTACAGTCCAATTTTTATAGCACAGCGTCATAACAAAAAATTATTGTCACGTGTGATTAGTTAGTTTTTGTATAGTTCTTGAATTGGTTTAACGATAATTTGACTAACATCGCTAAACAATTGGTTCATACTACGTTCTTTATCCATTAAATCTTTGATCAAATCAACTTTTTCAATTTGGTCTGCGATATCATGAACGTTTTTGATTTCATCTTCCGTTAATTCTTCACCATTCATTTGTTTTTGTTGAAGATTACTTTGAACATCCTGGAATTGGTTATATAACGCACTAGCATGTTCGTCTTTTCGTACCTCAGCAAAAGCTTCTTGTAAGCTCTTATACTCACTTGTTTGGCGAATCTCTTGTTCCATTTGGTTTGCAGTATCATAAATGTTTACAGCCATAGTACGCCTCCTCTGAAATTAACAACCTAATTATATCATTTAGATCATTCTTTTAATATAAAAATCAATTTCCAGTAATAAACTTTTTAGCGTCATTGAAAAATTCTCCAGCTTTCTCTTTTACACCACTAGCTCCACGGGAAATACTGTCGGTGATCGAAGATGTTCCATCCTCAATATTATCCCAAATATCGGAAGTAACATTGTTACCACCATTAGCTAACGTCGAAGCTGATTTTACATCAAACGTTGTTCCTTTAGTATTCGGAAGAATCGTACTCATTTCACTCTTAAACATGCTATTCATTCCAACACCTGTGATGTTTTCAAGATGATGAGTCTTATTGGTATCATCAAAACCTTCCCAGGTAGCGACAACAATATCTTTGGTATAACCGACCATCCACTTATCACGTGTAGCATCTGAAGAACTCGTGCCAGTATCAGCTTCGGTACTTCCGGTCTTACCAGCAATTGTGTACCCCGATGGTTCTGCACCATATCCAGTTCCTGAGCTATCGCCATAAACACCTAGCATCATACTTGTCATTTCTTTAGCAACTTTCTTTGAAATAACTCGTTTAGATTCCGTCGTATTATTGACAATCGTATTACCAGATGCATCTACAATTTTACGGATAAATCCAGTCTTGGACAATGTACCATTATTAGCAAAAGCTGTATAAGCAGATGCCAGTTGGATTGGTGAGACACCATTGGTCAATCCACCTAGCGCCATGGCTAAGTTTTTATCATCCTTACTTGGGTTTAAACCAAATTTTTTAGCGTAGTCATATCCTTTATCCACGCCAATCTTGTTCAACAACCAAACTGCTGGAGCATTTTTACTTTGTTCAAGTGCTTGATACATCGCTACTTTTCCAGCATATTCATTATTGTAATTCTCAGGTTTATATTTATTAGTTCCATAGGATTGGAGTTTATCTTCTAAAGTAGAACTATAACTGTACCCACTAGATAATGCTGGAGCATAGACCGCAATTAGTTTCAATGTCGAACCTGGTTGACGTTTAATTTGAGTAGCACGGTTATATCCTCTAAAGACGTGATCACCACGTCCACCAACTACCGCCTCAACGCCCCCCGTTTTCGCATTTACGGCAACCGATGCAGCTTGAACTTTTGTACCATCGGTCGCGTCAACCGGGAAGTTAGCCGAATTGCTAAATGTATCTTGCATTCCTTGTTGACTATCTTGGTCAAGATACGTGTAAATCTTGTAACCTCGATTCATGATATCTGATTCAGTCAATCCGTACTTACTAATTGCTTCATCAATCACTGCATCAAAGTAGTATGGATATTTGTAACTGTCGTCACTATTGTAATTATTATTTGTGGTAATTGCTGTTTGAGCATAAGACTTAGCATCTGACTTAGAAATTTTGCCGGTTTCTGCCATCAAACTTAGTACTACATTTCGTCGAGTAAAGGCATTTTTAGGATGATCAACTGGATTATATCCACTAGGATTTGTCAACATCCCTGCTAAAGTAGCAGCTTGGGGCACCGTTAACTCAGCAGCACTGACTCCAAAGTACCTCTCTGAAGCATCCTGTACTCCCCAAACTCCATTTCCAAAGTATGCATTATTCAGATACATCGCTAAAATATCTTTTTTCGAATAAACATTCTCAACTTCAATCGATAAAAATAATTCTTTAGCTTTTCTGGTAAACGTCTGCTGTTGCGACAAAAAAGCATTTTTTACTAATTGTTGCGTTAATGTACTTCCCCCACCAGATATATAACCTCTGCCTAGTGTTTTGTTAACACCATACATGACAAAGGCTCGGGCAATTCCTTTAATTGAAAATCCGTATTCTTTATAGAAATTCCGATCTTCAGTTGCAATCACTGCATTCTGAACATTAGGTGAAATATTATCTAAATTTGCCCAGGTTCCCTTTTGTGAATACAAGCTCCCCGCCTTAGCATTATTTTTATCATAAACTAATGTGGGTTGCGAAAGAGCTGCTTTTAAATTTTTAACATTGGCAGTTTTGGCTTGGTACGTCAAAATCGCACTTGAAAAGAATATTACCGCCATTACTACTACAATGATCCATCGTGTAAGCTGGTATCTATGCCAGTACTTATGGATAAATGGATGAATTTTATCCCATGCGGGTTTTAAAAATTCACCGATTTTTCGTAGAAATGCTTTAATTGCATTCCAAATATTTTTCATCTTCATACATTTACCTCGTCACTGATTACGATACTTTAATATTTTATCATATCAATGTTATCTCACTGAGGTTTACCGCCCTTTTTAACTTCGTCTTAAGAACCTAGTTTATTCTAAAAATGAGTTTAATTTTTGGTTTAAAGTTTCTGC
>JALAGR010000147.1 GCA_022712335.1 Pediococcus sp.
CGAATTGATTGTCTGGATTTTGAAAAATCATTCCAATCTTCTTACGAACGTCCCAAACTGTATCGTCCGACAAAGTAATTCCATCAACAACAATGGTTCCTTCGTTATAGGACATTAAACCATCAAGCGAACGCGCAAGTGTGCTCTTACCACTTCCGTTGTGACCAACGATCGAAGTCCAACTGCCTTTTTCAATAGAGAGCGAAACATTATCAAGTGCTTTTTTGCTACCACTATTTGCATATTTGTATGTAAGATTTTTTACGTCAATAATGTTATTCAAAGTCTCTTATCTCCCTAAACAATATGGACTTAATTTTATCATTCTACACAAAAAAAATCACTGAAGATAATGATAGCAAGTTAAAAACTCGCCGTGGGCTAGACTAGGATTTCTCCAACATCGTAACACCCTACCATTATCTTAAGTGATAGATTTTGTTATTATTAAAATCGTTTTAAATTAATTAATCAACTAATTCTAAAACAACCATTGGGGCACCGTCTCCGCGGCGTGGCATCGTCTTGTAGATACGAGTATATCCACCTTTACGATCAGCGTAGCGTGGAGCCAAATCAGCGAATAATTTTTGAAGTGCTGAAGAAACTTTTACATCCTCACCATCTTCAGTAACATCAGCAACAACATTACGAATGAATGCTGCAGCTTGACGACGTGCATGTAAGTCACCACGTTTACCCAGTGTGATCATTTTTTCAGTAGTAGAACGAACTTCCTTAGCACGTGCTTCAGTAGTAACGATCTTTTCATTAACAATTAATTCTGTTGTGAGATCGCGAAGCAACGCTTTACGTTGGGAGCTTGTACGACCTAATTTACGATAACTCATCTATGGGAACCCTCCTTATGATTAGTCTTCTGAACGGAAACCTAAGCCCAATACATTAAGTTTCTCTTGGATTTCAACCAATGACTTACGTCCAAGATTACGAACTTTCATCATTTGAGCATCAGTGCGGTCAGTTAATTCTTGAACACTGTTAATACCTGCTCGTTTCAAGCAATTGTATGAACGGACCGAAAGATCTAATTCTTCAATTGTCATTTCAAGCATTTTTTCCTTGTGAGTTTCTTCTTTTTCAACCATAATTTCAGTCTCTTTAGCCTGATCATTAAGGTTAACGAAGATTGCAAGGTGTTCTGTTAAAATTTTAGCAGATAAACTTGTTGCCTCACTAGGAGTGATAGAACCATCAGTCCAAATATCGAGCGTAAGTTTATCATAGTCGTCTCGTTGACCAACACGAGTACTTTCAACTTGATAATTAACACGTTCAATTGGGGTATAAATAGAATCGATTGGTAGTACACCAATTGGCATATCAACCTTTCGAGCCTTGTTTTCGTCCGCAGATGTATATCCACGTCCAGTGTCAGCAGTGAGTACTGCATGGAATGTAGTACCTTCAGCTACAGTACAGATTGGTAACTCAGGATTAAGAATCGTTACGTCACCGTCTCCCATAATATCGCCGGCAGTTACATTGGCAGGTCCAACAACATTGATTTCCAATGATTTATCTTCATCAGATTCAATCTTTAATGAAACCTTCTTAAGATTCAAAATAATTTGTGTTACATCTTCTACGACACCTTCTACGGTTGAGAATTCATGTAAAACACTATCAATTTGAACACTAGTAATAGCTGCCCCTGGCAATGATGATAATAGGATACGACGAAGTGAATTACCAAGCGTTGTACCATATCCCCGTTCTAAGGGTTCAATAACAAATCGGCCATAATTGTCATTTTCGTCAATTTTATGAATTTTTGGCTTCTCAAATTCGATCATTCTAATTTTTACCCCTTTCAAAACGCAGTCTGCATTTCGATTTTGAATGCATTATAAAGTTTGCCCTCAAACAGAACCGAACTCTATACACGACGGCGCTTTGGAGGACGAGATCCATTATGAGGAACTGGTGTAACATCACGAATTGCACTTACTTCAAGCCCTGTAGCTTGTAGTGCACGAATAGCAGCTTCACGACCTGAACCAGGTCCCTTAACAGCAACTTCAACATTCTTCATACCATGTTCCATAGCTGCTTTAGCAGCAGCTTCTGATGCCATTTGTGCGGCAAAAGGTGTAGACTTACGACTACCCTTAAATCCAAGAGCACCAGCAGATGACCAAGCAACTGCGTTACCTTGGGGATCTGTAATCATAACAAGAGTATTATTGAATGTTGAATGGATATGAGCTACTCCAGATTCAATATTCTTTTTTACTCGACGCTTGCGAGTATTCTTTTTCGTTGCCATAAAAAGTTAGCCTCCTTTAATTATTTTTTTCTACCTGCGATAGAAACTTTCTTACCTTTACGTGTCCGAGCGTTATTCTTCGTATGTTGTCCACGAACTGGCAACCCACGACGATGACGCATACCACGGTATGAACCGATTTCTTGGAGACGCTTGATATTGAGACTAACTGTACGACGAAGATCACCTTCAACTAGATAGTTATCTACTTCTGCACGGATCTTGTCTTCTTGATCGGCTGTTAAATCGCGAACGCGAATATCTTCTGATACTTCAGCATTCTTCAAGATTTTTTGAGCGGTAGTGTTACCAATACCGAAAATATATGTCAAACCAATGACAATGCGCTTGTCACGTGGTAAATCAACACCTGCAATACGGGCCATTAAATTTCACCTCCAAGTATAATATTATTTTCCTTGACGCTGTTTGTGCTTAGGATTTGCTGAGCAAATTACCATAACGCGCCCTTTACGTCTAATTACTTTGCAATGTTCACACATTGGCTTAACTGATGGACGTACCTTCATGAATAAATCCTCCTAAACGAATAAAACTTATTTGAAACGATAGGTAATGCGACCTTTGGACAAGTCGTACGGTGACATTTCAACCGTAACCTTATCGCCAGGTAGAATTTTGATATAGTGCATGCGAATCTTTCCCGAAACGTGAGCAAGAATTTCATGACCATTTTCAAGCTCTACTTTGAACATCGCATTAGGCATAGTTTCTTTAACTGTGCCCTCAATTTCAATGACATTATCTTTAGCCACTAAATTTGTGCCTCCCATTAACTTTTCTAATAGTAAAAACCAACAAAAAGCCTCAAAATATGTATTTCGAAGCTAAACCTGAATTAGCTTACCATACGAAAAAACTATTTGCAAACAATGAACGTTATCTATAGTACCAACAAGCACGAAATTAGAGAGCCTCTAATACTTTTTTGACTTCAGAATAAACATCGTTGATATCCTGATCGCCATTAATGTTGTAAAGGAGATGCTTTTCTTCATAGTAAGAAATCAACGGAGCGTTAAGTTTTGTATTAACAGCAATGCGATTCTTTACAGTTTCTGGCTTGTCGTCCTCACGTTGGAAGAATTCATGATGTCCACAGACATCACATGTTCCTTCAACCTTTGGTGAATTGTAAAGCTTATGATAAGTTGCTCCACAATTCTTACAAATAAATCTGCCAGATAGTCTTTCAACCAAAACTTCAGGTTCAACATGAATGTTGATCACTGCAGTTAGTGGTTTATTCAAACGAGATGTCATTTCATCTAGCGCTTCAGCTTGATCAATGTTCCGAGGAAATCCATCAAGCATAAAACCATCATTGACATCATCCATTGCAAGACGATCTTCGACGATCCCGTTAGTTACACTATCGGGAACAAGTTCACCCTTATCAATGAACTTCTTAGCTTCCACACCCATTTCAGTTTCATTCTTCATGGCTTCACGGAAAATGTCACCTGTTGAAATGTGTGGGATTTTGAAATCCTCAATAATTTTCTGAGCCTGAGTACCTTTACCGGCACCTGGAAGACCCATCAAAACGAGGTTTAATTTACTCATTTGTAATTCTCCTTCATTGTTAAACTGACGAATTATTTACGAATGAATCCAACGTATTCACGTTTCATCATTAATCCTTCTAGTTGGTTAGATAGTTCGATGGCTACACCAACAACAATTAAAAGACTTGTACCACCTAACCCAATTGACTCGTCCAAACCAAAAATGTTTGAAGCAAGTAATGGAATTAGAGCAACTAACCCAAGGAATAATGCACCAACCACACTTAGTCGGATCAAAAGACCTGACATGTAGTCTTGTGTTTTCTTCCCAGGCCAAACACCAGGAATGTAACTACCTTGCTTTTGTAAGTTCTCAGCTAATTTTTCAGGATTAACCTGAACGAAAGCGTAGAAGAACGTGAACAAGACAATTAAGACTGTGTATAGAATTGCCCCTTTAGTGGTCTGCATATTAAACACATCATTTAACACTTTATACCAAGAGTCATCCGAATGTGATGATGCAAAGGCCATTAAAATTGTTTGGGGAGTAGATATAAATGAACTAGCAAAGATAACCGGAATAACACCAGCTACGTTAACCTTTAAAGGTAAATAACTACTATCGGAAGCGCCAGAAGCTCTTCTCGTATATTGGATCGGAATCTTACGACTTGCTTGTTGTACCCACGTAACAAAAATTACGATGGCTAAAACAGCAAGAATGATTGCTCCAACAATAAGAAAACTTTGTGTCCACTCACTTTTCGCAGTATTAACAAACTGTTCAGTGTAAATTTGTTGAATCCCAACTGGAGTACGAGCAATGATACCCGCAAAGATAATCATTGATACCCCTTGTCCAATCCCACGCTCAGTAATCATGTCACCTAACCAAGTAGTTAACATAGTACCAGCGGTAAGAATTAAACCAATCGTTAGAAAAGTTTGAACACTTGGTGATTCAACTAAATTCATCTGACTAAGATAATTAAAACCAGCTGTAATTCCGATTGATTGAGCAAAAGCAAGGATGATTGTTAACCATCGCGTAGCTTGATTAAGCTTTCGACGACCAACTTCACCTTGCTTGCTCCATTCCACAAATTTAGGAACGATATCCATTTGTAACAACTGTACAATAATTTGTGCTGTGATGTATGGCGAAACTCCCATTGCGAAAATAGAATAATTCGTTAATCCACCACCACTGAATGTATTCAGAATTCCAACCAATCCTGATGAAGACATGCTTTGCAATGCTTTAGCATTAACACCAGGAACAGTGATATATGATCCTAAACGAAATACAATCAAAATACCAAGGGTGAAAAGTATTTTATTTCGAATATCTTTCACTTTTAGAGCATTTTTGACAGTCGTCAGCATTAGATCACCTCGGTTTTACCACCAGCAGCTTCGATTGCTTTTACAGCACTTTCAGAGAATTTGTTAGCTTTAACAGTAAGCTTCTTAGTAATTTCTCCGTTACCAAGAATCTTAACACCGCTAAGTTGTTTACTAATGATACCAGCCTTAAGCAATGATTCTGGTGTTACTTCAGCACCTTCATCAAATACATTAAGAGCATCAAGATTTACAATAGCAAATTCTTTACGGTTGATGTTTGTGAATCCACGTTTTGGAATTCGACGGTAAAGAGGCATTTGTCCACCTTCAAAACCTAAACGAACTTTACCACGTGCCTTTTGACCCTTTTGACCACGACCAGCAGTCTTACCTGTACCACTAGAAGTACCACGACCAATACGTTTACGGTTAGTACGTGAACCTTCGCTAGGCATTAATTCATTCAACTTCATGCAAGGAAACCTCCAATCTTACAAAAATTATTTTACTTCTTCAACTTCAATTAAATGTGCAATGTGGAAAATTGCTCCACGAGTTGCCTCATTGTTAGGTAGGACTACAGAGCTATTTACTCGGCCAAGACCTAATTCCTTAACAATTGTTCTTTGTTTTGGGAGGCGATGTGCAGCACTTTTAATTAATGTAACTTTTAATTGTGACATCAGAATATCCTCCTTATTCAGCTAAATGATCGACTGAAACCCCACGAAGGGCAGCAACTTCTTCTGCATTACGCATGCTCTTAAGACCTTCGAAAGTAGCGCGAACAACGTTAACAGCAGTGTTTGAACCCAAACGCTTACTTGTAACATCATCAATACCTGCTAATTCCATAACGGCACGAACAGCACCACCAGCAGCTACTCCAGAACCTTCAAGAGCTGGCTTCATCAGAATTCGTCCACCACCGTAAACACCGACGGCTTCGTGAGGGAGAGTTGTTCCAACAATAGGAACTTCAATCAAACTCTTACGTGCAGTTTCAACCGCTCTACGGATAGCTTCTGGAACTTATTGAGCTTTACCAGTACCAAAACCTACATGACCGTTCTTGTCACCAACAACGACTAAAGCAGCAAAACGAAGACGACGTCCACCTTTAACAACCTTTGTAACACGGTTGATGGCAACTACGCGATCTTCAATTTCCAATTTTTCTGGATCGATAAATTTAGACATGTACGTATTTCCCTCCTATCCTTAAAATTTAAGTCCGTTTTCGCGAGCAGCTTCGGCTAAAGCTTGAACGCGACCATGATAGATGTATCCACCACGATCAAAAACGACATTTTCAATTTTCTTTTCAACAGCTCTCTTGGCAACCAAAGCACCAACTTGTGATGCAACTTCAGTCTTTGAGCCACCTGAAATTTCGCTATCTAATGTTGAGGCACTAACTAGCGTTACACCCGCTACGTCATCAATTACTTGAGCGTAGATGTTTTTGTTAGAACGATATACATTTAAGCGTGGGCACTCTGCAGTACCAGAGATTTTTGAACGAACGCGTGCATGACGACGTTGACGTTTTTTGTTCTTATCTGGTTTAGAAATCAAAATTTTCACCTCATATTTTTTAAATCTCAGCTAATTATATCAAGCTGCGTGATTATTTACCTGTTTTACCTTCTTTACGGCGAACATATTCACCAACGTAACGAACACCTTTACCTTTATATGGTTCTGGTGAACGAACGGCACGGATTTCAGCAGCTAAATCACCAACACGTTGTTTGCTGATACCACTGATATTGATGTGTGTGTTGTCAGGAACTTCAACCTTAAGGTCTTCAGGAGTTTCCATTTCAACTGGGTTTGAGTAACCTAAGTTTAAGATCAATGTCTTACCTTTAAGTTGTGCACGGTAACCAACACCGATTAATTCAAGTTTCTTATCAAAACCATTTGTAACACCTTCAACCATATTGTTGAAGTTAGCGCGTGTAGTACCATGTAATGCACGCATTTTGTTATCGTCATTTGGACGATCAAATGATACGACGTTTCCGTCAACAGACATTGTAATGTCTGAACTCATTGTACGTGTTAATTCACCCTTAGGTCCTTTAACAGTTACGACGTTTCCGTCTTGTTTAATTTCAACACCAGCTGGAATTTCAACTGGTTTTCTACCGATACGGCTCATTGAACGGCACCTCCTTATCTAAAAAATTACCAGATGTAAGCTAATACTTCTCCACCGATTTTCTTAGCACGTGCTTCTTTATCTGTGATTACACCTTCAGAAGTTGAAATGATTGCGATACCCAAACCATTCAACACTTTAGGAACTTCGTCAGATTTAACGTATGAACGTAATCCAGGTTTTGAAATACGTTTCAAACCAGAGATAACTCGTTCGTTATTCTTTCCATATTTGAGGAATACACGAATGATGCCTTGTTTGTCATCTTCAATATATTCAACATCTTTGATAAAACCTTCATTCTTAAGAATTTCGGCCATATCCTTTTTGATTTTTGATGCAGGTACTTCTAAAGATTCGTGGCGAACCATGTTCGCGTTACGAATACGAGTAAGAAAGTCTGCAATAGGATCTGTCATAGACATTCAGTATTACCCTCCTTTGACTCTGATTTCTTTTTTTACCAACTAGCTTTCTTCATACCAGGAATTTGTCCTTCATGAGCTAATTCACGAAGGCAAATACGGCATAAATGGAATTTACGGTATACAGAGTGTGGACGACCACAACGTTCGCAACGTGTGTATGCTTGTGTTGAGAACTTAGCTGGACGTTCGCTCTTTACAACTAATGATTTTTTAGCCAATTTGTTTGCTCCCTTCGCTTACTTTTCGAATGGCATTCCGATTTGTGCCAATAGTTCACGTGATTCTTCATCAGTGTTTGCAGTTGTAACGATAACAATATCTAAACCACGAACACGGTTAACATTATCAAAATCGATTTCTGGGAAAATCAATTGTTCGCGTACACCTAATGTGTAGTTACCGCGACCATCAAAGGCTTTGCTACTTACACCACGGAAGTCACGAACACGAGGTAATGAAACGTTGACTAACTTATCTAAGAAGTCATACATTCTTTCGCCACGTAGTGTAACCTTAGCACCAATTGACATACCTTCACGAAGACGGAATCCAGCGATTGACTTTTTAGCCTTTGTAACAAGTGGCTTTTGACCTGAAATAAGTTCCAATTCTGCAACTGCTTCATCTAAGTTCTTAGAGTTAGTAACTGCATCACCGACACCCATATTCAAAACGATCTTTTCAATCTTTGGTACTTGCATAACTGATGTGTAGTTAAACTTTTTAACCAAATCAGGTGTGATTTCGTTAACGAATTTTTCTTTTAAACGATTTGCCATGAATATTGTTTCCTCCCTTCGTTTAGATTATTTGTCGATACTCTCGCCAGATTTTTTTGATACTCGTACTTTCTTACCATCAACAGTTTTGAAGCCAACACGTGTTGGTTCATTTGTAGATGGGTCGATAAGCATTACATTTGAAACATCCATAGGTGCTTCAACATCAAGAATTCCACCTTGAGGATTTGCATTGTTAGGCTTTTGATGTTTTTTAATCATGTTAAGGCCTTCAACAACAACACGGTTCTTTTTAGCAAGGGTTTGTTTAATGGTACCTTCCTTGCCTTTGTCTTTTCCGCTAATTACGCGAACTTTGTCGCCAACTTTTACGAACATTAATGGCGCACCTCCTTCGTTATGATGGTTGATTACAATACTTCAGGAGCCAAAGAAACGATCTTCATGTAGTCCTTGTCACGTAATTCACGTGCAACTGGGCCAAAGATACGAGTTCCTTGAGGGCTCTTATCATCTTTAATTAATACTGCAGCATTTTCGTCAAATTTGATGTATGAACCATCAGCACGGTGTGCACCTTGTTTTGTACGAACAACAACAGCTTTTACAACGTCACCTTTTTTGACAACGCCACCTGGTGTTGCTTGTTTAACAGTAGCAACGATAATGTCACCAATGTAACCAAATTTAACACGGGAACCACCCAATACTTTAATAACCAACAGTTCACGTGCTCCAGAATTGTCAGCAACTTTCAAACGACTCTCTTGTTGGATCACAGTTAGTGTCCTCCCTTCAATTTTGTATCAGAATACGAAACATGAGCTAGATAATAACTGCTTTTTCAACGACATCAAGCAAACGGAATCTCTTTGTAGCAGACAAAGGTCTCGTTTCCATAATTGTTACGATATCGCCCATCTTAGCAGTGTTGTTTTCATCATGTGCCTTATATTTCTTTGAGTACTTTACACGTTTACCGTAAACAGGATGTGTCTTGTAAGTATCGATTTGGACTGTAATAGTCTTATCCATCTTGTCAGAAACTACACGTCCTTGATAAACCTTTCGTGCGTTACGTTCTTCACTCATTGATTAAGTCCTCCCTTCGTATTCTTTTACTTGTTTAATTCTTGTTGACGTAGAGCAGTTTTGATTCGAGCAATGTTCTTACGAACAGCTTTAAGGCGAGCAGTGTTTTCAAGTTGACCTGTAGCCAATTGGAAACGTAGGTTGAATAACTCGTCCTTATACTCTTTTTCCTTATTGATCATTTCGTCAGTGGTTAATTCATTAATTTCTTTAGCCTTCATCTGATTCGCCACCTACTTCCTCGCGTTCGATAATCTTTGTCTTAACAGGAAGTTTCATTGCTGCCAAACGTAGAGCTTCGCGAGCAACTTCTTCAGGAACACCTGCTACTTCAAACATAACCTTTTCGCGTTTTACTGGTGCAACCCAGCCTTCTGGAGTACCTTTACCATTACCCATACGAACACCCACACCTTTAGATGTGTATGACTTATGAGGGAAAATCTTAATCCAAACTTTACCGCCACGTTTCATGTAACGTGTCATTGCGATACGAGCAGCTTCGATTTGACGGTTAGTAATCCATGATGAAGTTAATGCTTGTAAACCAAATTCACCAAAAGCAACTGTCTTGCCGCCTTTAGCAGCACCACGCATACGTCCACGATGTTCGCGACGATGTTTTACTCTTTTAGGTACTAACATGCTTATTTCCCTCCTTGTTCTTTAGAGTTTTTCTTTGCATCCTTTGCTTCAGGTAAAATTTCGCCACGGTAGATCCATGTCTTAACACCAAGTTGACCGTATGTAGTACGGGCTTCAACCCAAGCGTAGTCCACATCAGCACGAAGTGTGTGAAGAGGAACTTTACCTTCTGAGTAGCGTTCTACACGGGACATATCTGCACCGTTTAAACGACCTGCAACTTGTGTTTTAATACCTTTAGCACCTGAGCGCATTGAGCGTTGCATTGCTTGCTTCATAGCACGACGGAATGCAACACGTCCTTCTAGTTGAGCAGCGATGTTTTCACCAACAAGTTTTGCTTCGAGATCAGGTTTCTTGATTTCGACAATGTTGATGTGAACACGTTTGCCAGTTAATTGATTTAGTTGATTACGCAACTTTTCAACTTCTGATCCACCTTTACCGATAACCATACCTGGTTTAGCAGTGTGAATTGAAATGTTTACACGATTTGCTGCACGTTCAATTTCAACAGTAGATACAGAAGCATCAGCAAGTTGCTTTGCGATAAATTCACGAATCTTGATATCTTCGGCTAAGAACTTTGAAAAGTCTTTATCAGCATACCATTTAGCTTGCCAATCACGAATGACACCAACACGGAATCCATTAGGATTTACTTTTTGACCCACGCGTTATCCCTCCTGTTTTTCTGATACTACAACTGTAATATGACTTGTACGTTTGTTAATTGGTGATGCAGAACCCTTAGCACGTGGACGGAAACGTTTTAACGTTGGTCCTTCGTTAACAAAGACTTTGCTAATTACCAAATCTTCACGATCCAAATC
>JALAGR010000148.1 GCA_022712335.1 Pediococcus sp.
AAAGTACCCTACTTAATATATCAGTACCATGATCTGATATGTAGAGCACTTTTTATTTAAGTCATTTTCTACAATTCTTTATAATCAAAATAATCAAATGTAGCTTCAGTTTCATATCCAGAATAGTCCACTGCTGCTAAGCCAACAAACGCCCCCGTAAAGAAACCTCCATAGTTTTGTAGCACATAGTCATCTGATAAAACAGCTGCATCCAAAACAACCGGGATTTCATGCCACTCTTTACCATCAAATGAATACTCATAACTATAGCTTTGCGTTCTGACCTTAGTTCTGAACCAGACTTCTTCAACACCTTCTGGAATTGATATTGCATCATCCTTCAAGTATGAAGTATAGTTACCACGATTATTTTCCGCTACTTCAATGACCCTTCCTTTATTTTCATCAAAAGTAATAAATACCCATGACCAGTGTTTATCATTATAGAAGTTGACTAGCCCAGCCATCTGTTGGTAGCTAAACGGATTGAACTTAACTTTTGTTTCTGCGTTAAAGTTAAATGCTTGCCAACGTTGTGCTAACATCGAAACATCAAAATTGCTTGCTAATGATCCTTTACCAATTAATTTTAATTTTCCATTTTCAATTGAGCCTTTGCTTGCATCAAATGGTGTACGTAAAGTATTCCAATCCAAATCCAGTTCAGATTGATTAAATTCATCATGACGTGAATGGTCTAAAGGTGCATCCGTTAGAATTGCATCTTTAGGTGCTTCTACTTCAGTCATACCTCCATGTCCACCAACCACTCGAGGCCAATCATTATTATCCCATTCTACTTTTTGAATTGAAGTTTCGCGGCCCAATGTACTCCAACCACGAGGATCATTTTTTGATTCATTTTCATGATTCCAAGGACGTGCACAAAGCGATGCGTAATACCATTCTCCGCCAGGCGTATTAACTAGAGCTCCATGTCCTTGCTTTTGTAGATAGGAATCTGGAGTATCAAAGTTCGTAATGAATGGACCATCCGGCTCTGTTTCAAATGAATCTGCATCTAAACTCTTTGAACGAGCTACAACTTCTTCATGTGTGAATACTGTTCCCCCTTGAGCAGCAAATAAGTAATAGTACTCACCTTTTTGGTACAGATGTGGTCCTTCAACTAATTTAACATCAGTTCCTTGATAAATAGTACGTGCAGTTTTTGGATCCAACTTCATCGTATCAGTATCAAATTCCGTTAGCGTAATACCGTCAAATGGGTGATGATATTCGCGATGATCCCATGTCTGTTGCACTAAATACTTACGCCCATCTTTATCATGGAATAACGAAGCATCAAACCCAACGCCATTTAACTTAATTGGGGCACTCCATGGACCATGAATATCACTCGCGGTTGTTAAATAGTTAGTCATATCTTTAAAGGCGCCTTCAGTAATTTCAACGTCTGTATAGACTAACCAAAATTTACCATCTGCGTATGATAAATCTGGAGCCCAAATTCCACCTGATGCTGGATTTCCCTTCATATCTAATAGCGTAGTCGTAGATAGTGGAGAAGGTAATAAGTTCCAATGAACCATGTCCTTTGATTCGTGTAATCGAACACCTGGGAACCATTCAAAGGTCGAATTCGCAATATAGTAAGTATCGTCTACTCTAATCATACTTGGATCTGCATTAAACCCAGGTAAAACGGGATTTGTTAACTTCATTAAAATCATCCTTTCTAAAATTAAATAGTTTAAAGTTGTCCTTCTGCTTTACGTTCGTCAATTGCCAAATTAATTTTCTTAACATCCAAATCGCTTAGTGGATATCTACTCATAATCCACATTGCTACTAATGCTAATACGATTGGTACCCAAATCATTGACCATTGGATTCCACTCAATGCCATTGAACTTTGTGTTGCTTTAGATCCATCAAATTTAAAGAATGCGTTGATATAACCTGGAATAATACCGCCCAGAGCTAACCCAATTTTAAAGAACAAGCCCATGATTGCATTGATAATACCAGCAACACGCTTTTTAGATTTGTATTCTCCATATGAAACAACTTCCGGAACTAATGACCACATATATCCAGTAGCAGACGTGATTCCCCATTGTTGTAAGAAACGTCCGATATATCCAAGTGCTGTAGAGTTATGGAATTGAGGCATTTGCCAAATCCACAGAATCAATTGGCCAACGATGAATAATGCTAAAAAGATGTAGAAGAATTGTTTTTTACCAATTTTCTTACGAATGATTGGCCACAAGAAGACTAAGAAAATACCTGGAATCGATCCAATTAAATTAATTGATGCCATCCATTCCGGATGTCCTACATTATATTGCATGTAAAATGGCCATACTGTGTTACCAAAGAACATAAATGTAAAGCCAATTAAAAAGAACATTCCTAGCACTTGTAATGGTTTATTTCTTTTTATTTCAGCGAATAAATCTGAATATTTAACAGCATCAGTTTCTTCTTTTGTTGGAAGCACTCTTTCTTTAGCACCGAAATATGTACACAATAAAAGAATAAACCCAATCACCATATATATTGACATTACTAAGAAGTAAGCTCCACCAGCATGAGGCGATGTATAATCACCTAGATTCAGTTTGATACCAAACATACCAATATCTTTCATTTGTTTGTCTGGAGATGCCAACTGAACAAATAATGGTAAGAACGTGTAAACCATCAAGTTACCAATATTTGCTTCAGTCATTCGAACTGTTGTCAATGTTGATACTTCATCATTGTCTCTTGTGAGAGAAGCATTTAAAGCACCATATGGTATGTTAACAAGTGAATAAATTAAAGCTGTAGCTAAATATGCAAGAAACGCGTAGGTTACACTTCCTCTGACTGCTTCGATTGGACAAAATAATAGCGCTGCGCAAACCGTTAAAGGAATTCCAAAATACAATAAAAATGGGCGATATTTTCCCTTTTTAAAATTACTTTTATCAACTACTGCTCCTACCCACGGATCCCAAAAAACATTAACCCAGCGTACTACTAGAAAAATAGTTGCACCTACAGCTGCAGATATCCCATATACAGTAGTTAAATAGAATAGCAGCATTGAACCTACCGTACCAAAAATTAAATTTTGTGCTAAATCACCAGCGCCATAGCTAATTCGTTCACGCCAAGATAACTTAGCAAATTCGTTTTTAACAACATGTTTTACTTCAGTACTTTCAACTGTATTATCAGCCATCATACTGACCTCCTTAAGATTCAAACATAAATACAAATAAAATCAGCCAGAACTAGTTAGGCGTTTAAAACTACTAACTTCGCAACACGAAGCCATTTAATTCATCGACAGCTTAATTGTATTCGCTTTCACTAGAGGTCAGTAGACCGTTTAATATTCATTTTTTGTCAATTAATGAACCACTATTCAAAATAACCACTTTGCTTTACTGAGCGCACCTTCCTTTTTTTAGTAATTTGTTTCCGATACATCGTTGGAGTTTGACCAGACCATTTTTTGAATTGCTTACTAAACATTGAAATGTTACTCGCTCCTATCATATAAGCAACATCTTCAATAGAGTATTCTAAATATCCTAATAATAATTTTGCTTTTTGATATTTTTG
>JALAGR010000017.1 GCA_022712335.1 Pediococcus sp.
GAGCACAGTGGGGTTATACGATGATTCTTCCCCAAATTTTATTAATTCCAATTCTTTATTTTGCACAAGAAATGACGGTGCGTCTAGGAATTGTGACTAAAAAAGGTCACGGGGAATTGATTCGAGAATATTTTGGCAAAAAGTGGGCGTGGATTTCAGCTGGTACTTTGGCAATTTCGGCAATTGGCGCTTTGTTGACCGAATTCGTGGGGATTGCGGGTGTGGGTGAGATGTTTGGAATTTCGAAATGGATCACCATCCCCATTGCGACGATGTTACTAATTGCAATTGCATTTAGTGGAAGTTATCGGCGGGTTGAAAAAGTTGGAGTCATGATTGGTTTGGCTGAATTAGCATTTTTAGTGGTAGTAGTCATGGTAAGACCGCAATTTAATGATGTTCTGCAGGGGCTCGGAACGATTCCTTGGCGACACTCCTCATACGTGTATCTAGTAGCAGCGAACGTCGGAGCAGTCATCATGCCTTGGATGATTTTTTATCAGCAGGGAGCAGTGATCGATAAAAAATTAGGAGTAGAAAGTATTGTCAAAGAAAAGCATGACACTTTCGTTGGAACGATGATTACGCAAGGAATCATGTTGACGTTCGTACTTGCCTTTGCGGCTACAATGGGTGTTGCTCATCATCAAGTTGCACTAAATACGGTCAGTGATTTAGCCAATGGTTTGAGCGCATTCATTGGCAGTTATCCGGCAAAAATTTTCACAGGTTTAAGTTTGCTAGGTGGTTCGCTAGTAGCAGCTTTAGTCGTAGCCCTAGCTGGAACGTGGGGCGTCACCGAAGTTTTAAATTGGAAACATAGTTTAAATGAACCACTAAAAAAGGGAAACATTGGATTTTACATAATTTACTGCTTGGCACATGTTATCGGCGCAATACTAGTTTTAGCAAATATTGATTTGGTGGACTTAGCGGTCTCAGTGGAAGTAATGAACGCGTTACTATTACCAATCGTATTAGGATTTTTGTTGATACTAGAAGTTAAAGCGCTACCAGAAAAATATCGAATGCACGGAATGTATCGACTCACGGTTACGATATTGTGCTTAGTAGTAATGGGATTTGGGTTATATATGATAGGACCGATCACAGGGATTTGGTAGAAAGGGGTTTATGAGCAAAATGGATAGTGTTGAAACAACGGTAATTAATAAATTAGGTGATTTGAAAAAAATGAAGGTAACGAAAGTTGATGGTGAACATGTCAATTTTTATCCTTATAAAATTAGTTTGGTTGTAGAGGCTTTGACTGATGATTCAACGTTGCAAGCTCACTTGAAAGAACAAATTTTTAGTCGAATTAGCGAATGGAATAATGTAATTTCTACCATCGATATTCGAAAAGTATTTAGAGAGATTTTATTGTTAAATGACCAAGTAGACCTATTAGATCGCTATGAACATTATCGTAAAGAAGATGTTAAAAAGTGGGAAACAGCGATTGACCCACAATACAAACTCAACCAACTTTTTGATGGAAATGATACTGTGGTTCACGAAAATGCGAATAAGGATAGTAATGTTTTTAGTACACGCCGCGATTTGACAGCTGGCATGGTGGGAAAATCGGTTGGGTTGACCATGATGCCTGAAATCGTTGCAAAAGCGCATTTGAGAGGTGATATCCATTTCCATGATTTGGATTATTCGCCCCTAACATCAATGACTAATTGTTGTTTGATTGATTTCAAAGGGATGTTAGAAAAGGGCTTCAAGATTGGAAATGCTGATGTTGAACCACCGAAATCAATTCAAACAGCTACAGCGCAAATGTCACAAATTATTGCCAACGTGGCTTCTAGTCAGTATGGAGGCTGTTCCGCTGATCGAGCAGACGAACTATTAGCACCGTATGCCAAACTAAATTACGAAAAACATTTAAAAGAAGCTGAAGAATGGGTTGATGAAGATCGACGCGAGGAATTTGCTAAAGCTAAAACGGTCAAAGACATCTATGATGCCATGCAGGCTTTGGAATATGAAGTTAATACGTTGTTCTCCTCTAATGGCCAGACTCCATTCACGACTGTAGGTTTTGGTTTAGGAACGTCATGGTTTGAACGTGAAATTCAAAAGGCAATTTTAAAAGTGCGGATTAAAGGTTTAGGTAAACAACATCGGACCGCAATTTTCCCTAAGTTGGTTTTTTCAATCAAACGAGGATTGAACTTAAATGTAGGTGATCCAAACTATGATATCAAACAGTTGGCAGTTGAATGTGCTACGAAGCGAATGTATCCCGATGTTTTAATGTACGACAAAATTGTTGAATTAACGGGAAATTTCAAAGCACCGATGGGATGTCGAAGTTTCTTGCAGGCGTGGAAAGATGCTAATGGTAATGAAGTTAATAATGGTCGCATGAATTTAGGGGTGGTGACCATTAATCTACCACGCGTGGCGTTAGAAGCTAGGGGGAACCGCGAAGTCTTTTGGGAAATTATGGAAGACCGCATTGAAACAGCACGGCGAGCATTGTTATTCCGAATTAAGCGTTGCCGCCAAGCGCAGCCCCAAAATGCACCGATTCTCTATAAAAACGGAGCGTTTGGGAAACGACTTAGCGATGATGACGACGTGGATGAATTATTCAACAAACGGCGTTCAACCATTTCACTAGGATACATTGGGCTATATGAAGTAGGAACAGCATTCTTTGGTTCAAACTGGGAAAGTAATCCAGAAGCGCATGACTTTACTGTTGAGATCGTTAAGTACTTGCATGATCATTGCTTGGCTTGGGAAGAAAAGTATGGCTACCATTTCAGCGTTTATTCAACTCCGGCAGAATCACTGACAGATCGCTTTTGTGAAGATGATTTAGAGAAATTTGGTGAAGTGAAAGATATTACGGATAAGGAATACTACACGAATAGTTTCCACTATGATGTTCGTAAAAATCCTACGCCATTTGAAAAGTTACTTTTCGAAGAAGAATATCCTAAATATGCTTCAGGAGGATTCATCCATTATTGTGAGTACCCTAATTTAAAACAAAATCCAGCGGCCCTCGAAGCGGTGTGGACATGGGCATATGACCATGTAGGATATTTGGGAACCAATGCGTCAATCGATCACTGTTACAAGTGTGGCTTTGACGGCGATTTCAAACCAACGTTCCGCGGATTTGAATGTGCGCAATGTGGGAATCGCGACCCTAAAACTTGTGACGTGGTTAAAAGAACGTGTGGATATCTTGGAAATCCGATGATTCGTCCAATGGTCCATGGACGTCACAAGGAAATCTCATCACGAGTTAAACATATGGGACAAGGTGAAGATAATGAATAAAGCACGTCCAGTTCGATTACCACGTAATCCACAACCCCAAGAATGGTTGGCAGAGGATCGTAGTTTGCAATATATTGCAGATTACAAAGCTTTTAACATGGTGGATGGTGAGGGGATTCGCTGTAGCTTGTACGTTTCAGGATGCTTGTTTAATTGTCCAGGATGCTACAACAAAGTGGCACAAAACTTTCACTATGGAACACCGTATTCTCAAGAATTAGAAGATCAAATCATGGAAGATCTTTCGCAAAGTTATGTGCAAGGATTGACGTTACTAGGTGGTGAACCGTTTCTAAATACACAAGTTTGCTTACGATTAGTCCGCCGAATTCGCGCTGAATTTGGTAATCAAAAAGATATTTGGTCGTGGACTGGCTATACCTGGGACGAATTAATGCAGGAATCATATGACAAACTTCAATTATTAAGCTATTTAGACATTTTGGTGGATGGTCGTTTTTTAGAAGCAGAAAAAGATTTGACGCTACAATTTCGAGGAAGCGCCAATCAACGCATTATTGATGTCCCTAAATCATTAAAAGAGAATCGTGTAATTATTTGGGATAAATTAATCCGATGAAATGGGGATGATAGGATGAGCACACTATTAATTAAAAATTTAAAAGTGGTTGCTGGTGAAGAAAAGATTCTCAACGGAGTCAATCTGGAAATCAAAGATGGTGAAATTCATGCTTTAATGGGGCCCAATGGTACTGGAAAATCAACGCTATCTGAAACACTGATGGGCAATCCGCTTTATCAAGTTGTGGAAGGCCAGATTCTTTTGGATGGTCAGGATATTACCACGATGAGTGTAGATGAACGCGCTCGGGCGGGGATGTTTTTAGCCATGCAGTATCCAACTGAAGTTGCTGGAATTTCCAATGCTGATTTTATCCATGCTGCCCTTAATGCACGGAATGATAATCAAGCAGTAGCAGTTTTACCGTTTTTAAACGAGTTGAAAAAACAAATGGAATTTTTAGAAATCGATGAAGATTATGCTGATCGCGGATTGAATGCGGACTTTTCTGGTGGTGAAAAAAAGCGTAATGAAATTTTACAAATGATGATGTTGAAACCGAAGCTGGCGATTTTAGATGAAATTGATTCTGGACTGGACATTGATGCATTACAAATTGTGGCAAAAGGAATTAACGCTATGCGCAGCAAGCATTTTAGCTGTTTGATGGTGACGCATTACCAGCGTTTACTGCGGTATGTGGTGCCTGATGTGGTTCATATCATGATGGATGGAAAAATTGTGAAAACCGGTGGACCCGAACTAGCTGAAGAATTGGAAAAAACTGGTTATACCGACTTGGATAATGCAGTGAAAGGGAGCGATGACAATTGAAATAGAATTAAAATCGTTAGCCCAATATCCTGAAATTTTGGGAATCAAATATAATTCGCAAGATTTTAGCTGGAAGCAGGGGCGTACTACCAAATGGTCATGGATGGTTAATTCAGCAGCACTACAAGAATTGCAAACTGTAGGTGGTACTATTCAAAGATTTGATGCCCAAAACATTAGTTCAGCTAGTCGAGAATTATTAACGAAAGAATTTCAAGCTGGGTCAGATGATCAATTTATGGTCGATTATGCTAGTAAGGCTTGGCAGGGTTTGGAAATTAATATTCAGACACAAATCTAGATCCAAAATGAATTACAGCTAACAATCACCGTTGAGGAAGGACTACCAACAAGTTTAATCGTGGTTCTTAATGTGGGAGCGGATAGTCGTGTACGACTTCGACGACAAGTTAGTTACCCCCAGATCAGCTCGCAACTTAATTTATTAACTTGTGGAAAAGTAGACAATGGGAGCCGATTAGTGCTCGTGGATGAGTTGAAAAGTAGTATACCAACGTCGAGCCTGTGGACGGGAACCATTCGCTGCCAAAGGGATGCACAACTGGAGTGGTCACTTTATCCTGATGTGAAAGGAAAGTTTTTAGGAAGGTGTACAACGTTTCTTGAAGGACAAGGTGGTTCAGCACATTTTAATGTCGGGCAATATGGACGACAAGACGATTGGATTGGAATTCAAGGATTGGTCGATCATCGTGCTCCAGATACATTTAGTCGGATTAAAATGCGGGGCGTGCTCTACGAAAATGCACAAGTGTATTTTACGAGTACGGGAAAGATTAACAGTGGAGCTCACGGCGCAAATGCTGCACAAGAAAGTCGCCTAATGACGGTTGAACCGCATGCTAAAGGAAGTGTCAATCCACTTTTGATTATTGATGAAAATGATGTGCGCGCAGGTCATGCTGCCAGTGTTGGGCAATATGATGAAGAGGCATTGTACTACCTTTTGAGTCGGGGATTAACGAATGTAGTTGCGAAACAAATTTTAATTGATAACTTTATGGAACCAGTTTTAGGAAAGCATTCTGTGGAAAAGTAGAGGCGGTGAGAAAATGACTGACTACGGCGAAGTAGCATATTTGGATAATGCGGCGACGATGCCAACGCCAGATGAAGTACTGGATGTGATTAACAAGTATTATCAACGGCAAAAGGTCAACGTCCATCGGGGGATGTATGGGTTAGCCCATCAGGTGACAAGTGAATATGAAGCAGTGCGGGTTCAAACGGCGCAATTCATAAATGCAGCAAACAGTTCCGAAGTCATTTTTACTAGTGGAACGACGGATGCTTTAAATATGGTTGCGTTTGGTTATACTGCCAACCACCTTCAGCCAGGCGATGAAATCATCATTAGTATTTTAGAGCACCATTCTAACTTAGTTCCATGGCAACGAGTTGCGCATCAAACGGGTGCCAAATTGAAAATCGTTGGTTTAGATCATCAACAGCGATTGGATATGAAACAACTTCAACAGCTAGTAACAGATAAAACTAAAATTGTGGCGATCGCACTAGTTTCTAACGTTTTAGGCAACGTTGTCGATGTGGGTAAAATTGCTGAAATGATCCATCAAGTTGGAGGTATTGTGGTCGTGGATGCCGCTCAAGCAGTGGGGCATTATCCTATCGATGTCCAGCAACTAGATGCTGACTTTTTAGCATTTTCAGGACATAAGATGTTTGGACCAACGGGAGTCGGTGTACTTTATGGTAAAAAGGCCTTGTTGGAACAAGTAGAACCCGTCCGATTTGGTGGAGAAATGGCAGATGAAGTTACTGGTCAAAGTACAACTTTTCAACCATTACCTCTTAGATTAGAAGCTGGAACGCCGAATGTTGCGGGAGTTTTAGGGTTAGGTGCAGCAGTTCAATATCTCCAAAAAATCGGGTTCGAAACGATCCAACACCACGAACAACAACTATTAAAACAATTATTAGAAGGTTTAAAGCAAATTCCTGAAATTCAGATATATGGACCTCAAGCTGACAACGCCCGACAAGGCGTGGTAAGTTTCAATATTGGTTCAATTCACGCCCACGATGTAGCGACGATTATCGATGCCGAAAATGTGGCGGTAAGAGCGGGAC
>JALAGR010000018.1 GCA_022712335.1 Pediococcus sp.
CTACCGAGTGAAGCAATTTTGTTATACAAGCTTAGAGATGTTCAGATTCAGCATTTTTATATTGAACAATCCGAACGTGACGAAGCCAGCTTGGAATCGGAATATCAAAAGCTACAAGCTATGAGTCAGTATGGCAATACTCAAAAATGTTTGCAACGTTACATTTTAAACTATTTCAATGAAGATGCTCCCGATTGCGGTCAATGTAGTAACTGTCTTGATACGCGTGAACTCCAAGATGTAACGGTGGAAGCGCAACAAGTTCTATCCTGCATACGACGCATGGGAGAACGTTTCGGAAAAGAAATGGTGGCACTAGTGTTAACCGGTTCTCAAAATCAACGGGTCAAGCAGTTCCACTATGAAAGTTTATCGACTTATGGATTAATGAAGCATCGCACTAAAAAGAGTGTTACTGAACTAATCGACTTTCTAGTTGCTTCAGGCTTTATTGCACCAGATGGCGGACAGTTTCCAGTTTTAAAAATCACCACAGAAGGATTGCAAGTACTATTAGGTCAGCAAAAGGTCGAACGTAAAGTGGCGGTCAAAGCGAACAAATCATTACCTGAAAATGATGCGCTCTTTGAAGAACTACGTGCATTGCGTCGGGAATTCGCTGAAAAACAAAATGTTCCACCGTTCGTAATCTTTTCTGATCAGACGTTGCATGACATGTGTACAGTAATGCCAGAAACGCTAGACGAGATGTTGGATGTCAAAGGAATTGGGGAAAGCAAGCTGGAAAAATACGGTGAGCAATTCTTCCAAATTTTACGAAATTACCAAGAAGTTTAGTATTTATTAAAGTACTAAGCTTTTTTTGTTAGAATCTATAGGAATAGGTATAAAATGTTGCTACTGTGAATAAATGAGGAGAATGCTATTTGCGTATAAGAACAATTTTAGGCTGGGTGCTAATCTTTTTTGGGGCAATGTGGCTCATAAAAAATAACATTGTAAAGATTCCTGATAATGTGCAACGAACATATCAAAATGGGGTCAGTAAAATGTCGGCGGGGTTGGACTCGATTATTGATTCGAATTGGAACTTCAATCAAAACAAAACATCCCAAAAAATGAGTGCAAGCGAGCAAGTAACGCCACCAGAATCAATCGTTAAGAATAAAAATTTATCAAGAAAGTACTATTATAGTTATCAAGATGGAACTACCGATACGGTAAGGAATGTTTTTGAACAAGCGATTGCGACTTACAACGCAACTGGGATAGTGAAAATCGTACCTGGAGAATCGCAGGGATGGTTGAATCACCTTGAGCTAGGAACGTATCAGAAAAATGTACCGAATAATCAATCGCGAACCATTGAGTTGGGAATCGGTGGGCCCAAAATTATGGAACAAACTGGAATCGTCAGCAGAATCGCTAATCATGCGTCAGCAAAACTCAACGTGTATTATAACAAGGCGATTTCACAAGCAGTAGCGACGCATGAAATTGGACATGCGTTGGGACTAGATCATAGTACGGACGAGGCATCAGTGATGTATCCGTTGGACCGAGGACAGGTTAAATTGTCACAGGCGGACATTGATGGACTGAAAGCAATTTATGGAGAAACTAAGTAGAAGCTACTGATGCTAATTGGTGGCTTTTTTATTTTTGTTACAAAACATTACAGCAACATTACAATATTGAGTAAATATGCATTATTTCAACCTTCTAACGGGTTAACAAGTTGAAAGTTACCCTATTAAATGATAGATTAAATTGTGACTTATTTAAAAATGGAGAGATACTGTATGAAAAAAACATTAACGTGGTTGGGCGTTGCGGTCGGATCTTTGGCCGTCTTCGCTGGCGCAGGTTTTGGAGTGACTTTGGTCAACAAAGACTCACTGGCTACGCACATGATTGAAAAGTACACTGGAACAAATAAAGATTCCTCAAGTAATTCAAGTACCACATCTTCTTCAGTAGAAGACTCAGTAGCTCTAAAAGTTACTAAGAGCTCTAATTTAGATTCGATTTTAAACAATGGCGAATATAATGGTTCAGCCGCATTAAATACAGGTAAAAAGATTCTTACTAGTTCGAGGGGATATGCAAATCACTCGGCTAAAAATACAATGACTGCTGAAAGTCAGTTCTTGGTCGGTAAGGTTCAAGATACGATCAACAATGGGATTATCATGCATTTGATTGATACTGGGAAGGTTAAGCTTAGCGACAAGCTATCTAAATATGATAGTAGTGTGGCGGGAGCAGAATCAGTAACAGTAAAGGACGTTATGAATCAAACGTCTGGAATTACAGCAATGGACGTGGCAAGCAAAGGTAAAGCAAAGAGCTTGGTCAAAGAGGTCAACGCCAATGCTACCTATGATTCAACTACGCAAGGAACATTTGCTGATTCAAGAGTTAACACGATTTTACAGGCCGCTATTATTGAAAAGGCAACAGGTGAATCATACCGATCAGTTGTTCAAGATTTAATCGATCAACTTGAACTTTCTAATACTGCTTTTGGAATGAAAGAAAAGACTGTGGATTACTATCAAGTGGATGATTTAGGATCAGCATCGAAGGTTGAAAGTTCAGAGCTTGATACTGCTGAAATCAACCGCATGGGAAGCGACCAAATGGTTAGTTCACCATCTGATATAGCGCAGTTATATAGCTATTTATTTAATAGTGACTATGTTTCAAGTTCAACTTTGGAAAAAGTATTCGATCAATCAAGCGACCATAGTGCTGGATTTGCAGTTAACGGTGATTCAATCAGCTTAACGCAAGCCATCGTAGGTGGGCGGAACCGCATCGAATGGAATTTAAAGAAGCAGACGGGAACATTCCTATTTAGTAACTATATTAATGGAGAAAACAATCTTTCATCAATTTCACAAAATATGTTTGACTATCTAAATTAAACCTTGGAGGAACTCATGGAATCAGTAGAATCACAACAAATTAGTATCGGTCAGATTTTGACGATACTACGTAAACATATCGGACTAATTTTTGCTAGTGCTTTTATTATGACTTTACTAGCAGCATTCATGACATTTTTCGTTATGACACCAAAGTACAGTGCAACAACGCAAATTTTGGTTAACCGTAAACTATCAGAAGACATGGCTGGAGCACAATATCAACAAGCCCAAGCTGATGTTCAAATGATTAGTACATATAAAGATATCATTACTAGTCCTACAGTTTTGAAGTCGGTAAATACAAAGTTAGAAGGTCAACCTGGTTACAAAGGTGATGTTGATGACTTGAAAGAATCTCTTGCAGTTAATAGTCAACAAAATTCACAAGTTTTCTCAATCACAGCTAAAAGTACTGACCCTAATACAGCGGCTAAGATGGCCAATGAAACAGCTACAACCTTCAAGAGTAAAGTTGTTAAGATTATGAGTATCAACAACGTTTCCATCGTTTCTAAAGCTACTGCTGATGACAAACCAGTTAGTCCACGGACAAAGTTGAATTTAGTTGCTGGTCTAGTAATTGGATTACTTATTGGAATTGGTTTTGCATTCTTACGTGAACTTAGTGATCGTACAGTTACATCAGAAGAATTCTTAACTGATGAACTTGGATTAAAAGGTTTGGGAATCATTAGTGAAATCAATGAACGTGATATTCGTCGTAAAATCGCTCCAAAGCTCAATGCACCAATGGCTGAAGATGAGGGCGAATCTAGAATGCGTAGAAGGGTATAGGTAATCGAAATGTTTGGTAAAAAGAAGAAAAAATTAGATAACGAGAGTCTTAAAAATGGTGTTGGATTAATTACCTTTACCGACCCAACATCAACAATCGCAGAACAGTTTAGAACAGTACGTACTAATATCCAATTCTCTTCAGTTGATAAGGCACTAAAATCGATTGTCTTTACTTCATCAGCTCCATCAGAAGGGAAGTCAACGGTTAGTAACAACGTGGCTGTAACTTGGGCTGACCAAGGAAAACGCGTTTTAATCGTCGATGCTGATATGCGCCGTCCAACAGTTCATCGTACTTTCCGCGTTAGCAATGCAGTTGGGTTGAGTAATCTACTTGCTGAAACAGGTAGCATTGAAAATGCTGTTCATGAGACAGTCGTAGATAACCTATCAGTAATGCCAAGTGGCCCAATCCCACCTAACCCATCAGAACTTTTGGGTTCAGGTAAGATGGCTGCCTTGTTAGATCAATTGACAGCTGCATTTGACCTCGTTGTCATTGATGCACCACCAGTTAATACAGTAACTGATGCTCAAGTTCTGGCAGCTCGTGCTGATGGTACCATTTTGGTAGTACCACAAGGAATTGCTGATAAAGCAGGCGTTCGTCATGCTAAGCAACTACTTGAAGCAGTTCAAGCTAATATTTTAGGTGCAATCTTAAACCGTGCGACAGCTGAAAAATCGACAGGTTATTACGGCGGTTACTACGGTGGATACTATGGAACGGATGATAAATAATTATGAATTTAATTGATTTGCATTGCCATATACTGCCAGGTGTCGATGATGGTGCCAAGGATTTACCGATGGCACTCGACATGGCACGTGAAGCAGTTAAACAAAATATTTCGCACATACTATTAACGCCGCATCACATGGATGGAATGTACACAAACCACAAACAAGACGTGATTCGTAAGACGAAAGCTTTCCAACAAGAATTAGATGCGGCAGGGATTCCTTTGACTGTTTTTCCTGGTCAAGAAGTCCATTTGACAGGGGAATTGCTCGATGCGATTGATAATGACGACATCCTATTTATGGATGAAGGTGGCAAGTATTTATTGCTAGAATTACCGCATAGTGGAATTCCTGAATATACAGAGACTGTAATTTTTGAACTAATTGCGCGTGGAATCACTCCGGTCATTGCACACCCGGAAAGAAACCACGGCTTCCAAAAAGAACCTGATCGACTATATGATTTTGTTGACATGGGTTGTTTGACCCAGTTGACAAGTAGTAGTTATTTAGGAGTTTTTGGAGATAGTGTTGAACGTTTAACACAAAAATTCATTGATGCTCGGTTAGGATTTGTATTCTCATCCGATGCACATAACTTCGAAGGTCGTCGTTTCTTGATGAAGGATGCCTTCAATAAACTAACTAACGAGACAACAGAACGAAAAGCCGAACTCTTTAACTATAATGCTAAGTCAATTGTGAATGGGGATTCAATTAGTACTGATAGCATTCTGCACGTGTCTTCAACGAAGACAAAGAAAAAGAAGAAGTTCTGGCTATTTTAGATGGAGATTAAGATGGTTGAAAACAAAAAAATTATTATAGATGAGCAATATCAGAATCAACGGTACGTTTATCGTTTTTTCAAGCGAACACTAGATGTTGTAGCTAGTGGAATCGGTTTAATTATATTATCCCCAGTCTTTTTAATTGTAAGTTTAGCCATAAAGGCCGAGGATCCCAAAGGACCAATCTTTTACTCACAGGTAAGATTGGGCAAAGGTCAACGGCCTTTTAAAATGTACAAATTTAGATCAATGGTTGTTGATGCAGATAAAAAGTTGGAAAAACTCTTAAAAGAAAATGAAGTTAAAGGTGCTATGTTTAAAATGAAGGAAGATCCTCGTATTACAAGAGTAGGAAAGTTCATTCGTAAGCATAGTTTAGATGAATTACCACAATTGTGGAATGTTTTAGCAGGAGATATGACCCTGGTAGGACCTCGTCCTCCGTTGGAACGTGAAGTTGAAAATTATTCTGAACATGATGTTCAACGTTTAATTGTTAAACCAGGTTGTACAGGATTATGGCAAGTTACAGAGCGAAATGATGTTGATTTTAGAGGCATGGTAGAGTTGGATTTAAGATATATTCAGAATAGTAATTTGTGGTTTGATATCACTATTTTAATTAAAACCGTTGCAATAATTTTTAAACCGAATGGAGCATATTAGTTATGATTGTTATGCACGTTGCTGAATACGCATCAGGGGGGGTTGCGACATATCTTAAAAATTTAATTGATGAACAATCTAAAAACAGTAA
>JALAGR010000149.1 GCA_022712335.1 Pediococcus sp.
CTGGAGTAGGATTAGAATTATCCGCAACCGAACGAACTTGTGCATCGTTAATATGAATCACACGATCAGCCATTTGAGCAATTTCTGAATTATGGGTGATAATAATTACCGTTTTATGAAATTTACGACTAGCGTCATTCAATAACTGGAGAACTTGCTTCCCCGTTGTATAATCTAGCGCCCCTGTGGGTTCATCGCACAAAAGTAGCTTGGGATTTTTAGCAAGTGCACGCGCAATTGCTAGACGTTGTTGCTCCCCACCAGAAAGTTGTGATGGAAAATTATTCATTCGCTCCTGGAGACCCACTTCTCGTAAAACTTCTTCAGGATTACGTCCGTCTTTAACCAACGAGGTAGCTAATTCAACGTTTTCCAGAGTCGATAGGTTTGGAATTAAATTATAAAATTGGAATACAAACCCCACATCATTTCGCCGATAATTGGTCAACTGACGATCATTAAATTTAGCGATATCTGTATTATCAATCATAATCTGACCACTAGTTGGACTATCCATTCCTCCTAGCATATTTAAAACCGTCGATTTACCGGCTCCACTAGGTCCTAAAATGACGGTCACTTTTCCCTCTTCAACTTCAAAATTAACATCACGATTGGCGAAAATTTCTGTTTCACCCATTTGATATATTTTTGATTCATTTTTTACTTCTATGTAGGCCATGTAAACCCCTCCAACTTTTACCATTGCTATTATGATAGAACTTAACGCTCTTTAATATCAATAGCGGAATAAAAAAAAGAAGGCTCGCGGCCTTCTTTCCAAAAATTATTTTGTACCAAACAAACGGTCACCAGCATCCCCTAAACCAGGAATGATATAACCATCTTCGTTAAGCTTTTCATCTAATGCAGCTGTGTAGATATCAATGTCTGGATGAGCTTCTTGCAATGCTTTGACCCCTTCAGGAGCAGCTACTAAACTACAGAATCGAATATCTTTAGCACCACGCTTCTTCAATGCGTCAACAGCCATAATTGCAGAACCACCAGTAGCAAGCATTGGATCAACAACGAATACTTGACGTTCGCTGATATCACTTGGCAATTTCACGAAGTATTCCGTTGGCTTTAGTGTTTCTTCGTCACGATACATTCCGATATGACCGATACGAGCAACTGGCAATAACTCAGCCATTCCATCGACCATACCTAAACCAGCACGGAGAATTGGAACAATCGCAACCTTTTTACCTGAAATCTGTTTTTGAATTGATTTACCAATTGGTGTTTCAATTTCAACGTCCATTAGTGGCATATCTCTTGATACTTCGTAAGCCATTAATGTCGAGATTTCATTGACGATTTCCCGAAATTCCTTTGTACTACAACGTTTATCTCTAATCAAAGTTAATTTATGTTGAATCAACGGATGATCGAGAACTTCAAACTTACCCATGACTAAACTCGCTCCTTTCAAATTCCTTATCAATTGTAGCTAAAAACACATGAAAAAACTAGGACTAATTTAACCAATTGGGTGTTTTTCAGTTAGTTTAAATACATCTTTTTTAATTTCTTCTAATTCTGTTTCATTATCAGCGTTATCAATTGCACGAATTACAAGTTTAGCAACCTCTCGACAATCTTCTTCTTTAAATCCACGTGATGTAATTGCTGGAGTCCCGATACGAATCCCAGAAGTCTTGAATGGACTTAATTTTTCGTCTGGAATCGCTTCTTTATTGGCAGTAATAAATACACTATCTAACAAGTTTTGAACTTCTTTACCATTTAATTTAGTTCCAGTTAAATCAACTGTCATCAAATGATTATCTGTTCCACCAGCCCCAACGTGCAATGCCGCATCATTTTCGAAAACTTCAGCCATTGCCTTAGCATTTTTTAAAACTTGTTCTTGGTACACTTTGAATTCTGGGTGTAATGCTTCGCCGAAAGCAACTGCTTTAGCAGCAATCACATGTTCTAACGGCCCACCTTGATTTTGTGGGAAAACCGCAAAATTAAGTTGCTTTGCATACTTTTCTTGTGAAAGAATCATTCCTCCACGTGGACCACGCAAAGTTTTATGGGTTGTAGTAGTAACTACGTCGGCGATTCCAACTGGCGATGGATGAAGACCAACTGCTACTAATCCAGCAATATGAGCCATGTCGACCATCAAGAAAGCATCAACTTCGTCCGCAATTTCACGGAATTTGTTCCAATCAATAAACCGACTGTACGCTGAAGCACCTGCAACGATAATTTGAGGACGCTCTTTTAAAGCAATTTCACGAATTTTATCATAATCTAGTTGTTCGGTTTGAGGGTCAACTCCATAACTTACTGATTCGTAGAACGTACCACTAAAACTAACTTTTGCACCGTGTGTTAAATGTCCACCAGCATTAAGATCCATTCCCAAAATTTTATCCCCAGGTTTAATGAAGGCCGCATAAGCTGCTGCATTGGCTTGCGAACCTGAATGTGGTTGAACATTAACGTATTCTGCACCAAAAAGTTGCTTGGCGCGGTCGATTGCTAGCTGCTCTACTTGATCAATAAATTCACATCCACCATAGTAACGTTTGCCAGGATAACCTTCAGCATATTTATTCGTCAATACGCTGCCCTGTGCTTTACGTACACCATCGGACACAATGTTTTCCGAAGCAATTAATTCAATATTATGTTGCTGACGTTCTTCTTCACGTTCGATTGCCGCCCATAATTCTGGATCTTGTTCTGTATAATTCATTGACCAATTCCTCCTAATCGATATCACTAAAGTATGTGTTACCAGCAGATTTCTGCAGACGATTCATATATGCCTCGCCAATACCTATTCTATCAAATTTTTGGGAAAAGATAACCTTTATCGATACATTTGCATCGAAAGTTCGTAATCCATCAAACAATTCGCGACTAGCAGTCTCGGAATCCTTACCAAGGGATATAAACCGAACATTATCGAACGAACCTAATTTTTTGGATTCGAAAATATGGTCAGTCGCCATCACTCCGATCGTTTGATCAGTATGTTGTTTAATCCATTCCACAACGTCATCCCATTCTTGATCCGCCACGATATAAACTTGGGCATTAGGGGCATAGTGCTTGTACTTCATTCCTGGCGCTTTAGGAACTTCATCTTTACCAACTTGGTGGTGATCTGTTTGAACTTCACCAACCACTGGTTCTAAATCTTTTTCTGTAATTGCTCCCGGACGTAAAATACTTGGAATTGCTCCTGACATATCTAAAACGGTCGATTCCACACCAATCTTAGTTTCACCGTCATCTAATACACCAGCAATTTTTCCGTCTAAATCATGCATCACGTGCTCTGGCTTAGTCGGACTTGGCTTTCCGGAAGTATTCGCAGATGGACCAACTAATGGCACTCCTGCTTCACGAATCAAATCAATCGTCACTTGTGTAGCAGGATTACGAAAAGCGGCTGTTTCCAATCCACCGGTAACCACTGAATTTAAAGTACCTTTTTTAATTGGAAGAATAATAGTCAATGGTCCTGGCCAAAAATGGTCCATTAATTTTTTACTTTTAGCATCAATATCAGCAAATTTAGCAACTTCTGCTTGATCAGCAACGTGGACGATCAATGGATTATCCGAAGGACGCCCCTTTGCAGCATAAACTTTCTTAACTGCTTCAGGGTTAGTTGCATCTGCTCCGAGTCCATAAACCGTTTCAGTTGGAAACGACACTAATTCACCAGCATTGATTGCTTTTGCTGCTAATTTTATTTCATCTGAACTAAATATTTTGCTCATTTTTATCACCTATTTCTTTTTAACCCAAAGAATACGATCATGTTGGCTCAGGTCCTTAATCACCTCTGCATGATCGATATACGTCTTTTCCAAAAAATATTTTTTCAGGTCCGCACCCTGTTGATATCCAATTTCACAACCTAATTCACCATGACTAGTTAAATATCGATCGAGTTGATCTGCAATTCTTTTATACCAGAATAATCCATGATCGTCAGCAAATAATGCTTGGTGTGGTTCAAAATCAATCACAGACTGGTCCATTTCGTCTTTTTCACTGTCTGCAATATAAGGTGGATTACTGATAATTAAATCAAATTGCTCACTTTCCACCGGCTCAAAAAGTGAACCTAATTTGAAATCAATTATCGCTTCATGCTTTTGGGCATTCTGTTTGGCAACTTCTAGAGCCTCTTTAGAAATATCCACCGCTGTTACTTGCCATTCAGGACGTTCGAGTTTAAGGGTAATTGCAATATCTCCACTACCCGTTCCAATATCTAAAACACGTAATTTCTGCTCGTTATTTGGCATTTTATCCAAGATGGTTTCAATTAACTCTTCAGTTTCAACCCGCGGAATCAGTACTCGTTGATCCACATAAAATTCACGTCCAAAAAAAGAGGCCTGATTAGTAACATATTGAACTGGTTCGCCATTCCCTACTCGCTTTACATCCATCTGAAACTTTTTCCACTGTTCACTAAGAAGTCTTTCGCGGTAATGCATGATTAATTCCGTTCGCGACCAATTCATTGTATCCATCATGATTAGTTCCGGAGCGTTCTCATCACCGTGAATTCCTTGGATAAACAAAGAAGCCCATTTCAGGGCTTCAAAATAAGTCGGATTATTATTCATTACGAAGTTGTTCAACTTTCTTAGCTTGATCATCAAGAATTAACGCATCAATAATATCATCTAATTCACCGTTCATAACGCGGTCCAATTTGTTCAAAGTAAGACCAATACGGTGATCAGTAACACGATTTTGAGGGAAGTTATATGTTCGAATTCGTTCAGAACGATCCCCCGTACCCACCGCACTCTTACGTTCAGCATTGTATGCATCTTCTTCTTGAGTCTGGTAGTAATCATAAACACGCGCCTTCAAAATCCGCATTGCTTTTTCACGGTTTTGTTGTTGAGAACGTTCATCTTGCATCGCAACCACAATTCCAGTTGGTAAATGGGTCATTCGAACAGCAGAAGATGTCTTGTTAATATGCTGTCCACCAGCACCAGATGAACGATATACATCTGTTCGAATGTCTTTTTGATCGATTTCAATATCGACATCTTCAGCTTCAGGCATTACCCCAACAGTTGATGTTGAAGTATGGACACGTCCCGCCGATTCAGTAACTGGAA
>JALAGR010000150.1 GCA_022712335.1 Pediococcus sp.
GAAAAGGTCGCTCAAAATTTGGGGACTGATTCTGAGCTCGGTCTGACTGAAAAAGAAGCTGGGGAACGACTTAAAAAGTACGGACCCAACGCGTTGATCGAGAAAAAGCAAAGCAATTTAATTAGGTTTCTAAAGCAATTTAATAATAGTATTATTTATATTTTAATTTTAGCTGCAGTTGCCACGTTTGTTTTGAAAGAATATTCAGATTCGATTGTTATTGGAATGGTGGTAATTATTAATGCCCTAATTGGGTATTTCCAAGAGGTAAAAGCCTCAAGTGCAATTGATAAAATTAAACAAATGCTTCAAATTGAAGCAACTGTTATTCGTGATGGACGACGTACAGATGTCCCTGCGGAAAATTTAGTTGTAGGGGATGTTGTCTTCCTTGAAGCGGGCGATAATGTTCCAGCTGATTTAAGAATTATTGATGCAGATAATTTAAAAATTCAAGAATCAATTTTAACCGGAGAAGCTGACTCAGTTTTGAAAAATACGGAGAAGCTACCGGAAAGAACTACTTTAGGTGACCAAACCAACATGGCGTTTACGTCAACGGCGGTTACCAATGGTAGTGGATTAGGAATCGTAGTGGCGACAGCAACGGACACTGAATTAGGACGAATCAGTTCTAGCGTGGAAGAAGTTGGTTCAAAGACAACGCCATTAATGCGTGAGATTAACGGATTAGGTAAGTACATTTCATACGGAATTGTGATTGTCGCAATGTTAGTTGGAATTTACGGATTTACGACTAGAATTTATTCATTACCTGTCCTAGTGATTGCCTTAATTACAATGATTGTTGGTTCCTTACCTGAAGGTCTTCCAGCTAGCACCTCTGTAGTTTTAGCGATGGGTGTCGGAAAGATGACCAAGCAAAATGCCATCATGAAGTCACTTCCATCGGTGGAAACGTTAGGAGCAGTGAATGTCATTGCTACTGATAAAACAGGAACGCTAACTAAAAATGAAATGACGATTGAAGAGGTTATTACGAAGCAAGGTACTTATGAAATAACAGGTACCGGATATCAGCCGCATGGTGAAATTCGTTTTAATGGACAAGTGATCGATGTTAACCAGCATGAAGACTTAAGAAAATTAATTATTACGGGACATGAAGCTAACGATACAACCTTAGCTAAAGAAGATGGAACTTGGATTATCAATGGTGAACCAACTGATGGAGCCTTCTTAACTTTAGCTAACAAAGCATTTCATCAACAGGTACCGTACTGGGAAGAAATCGACAAGATTCCGTTTGATTCAGATTATCGTTACATCGCTGAGTTGAGTCAGAGTCCTAAGGGTGAACGCAAGATTTTAGTGAAAGGTTCTCCAGACAAAATCTTTAAAATGGCTGCAATCGACGATGCGACATTTGACGCAGAATATTGGTATAACAAGGTTTCTGAGGTTGCTCAAAAGGGGCATCGAGTTGTTGCGGTGGCTTACAAAGAAGTCGAAGATACTAAAGAAACGGTTGAACATGAAGATTTAAATCGTGGGATGCGTTTCTTAGGAATTGCTGGATTAATTGACCCACCACGTGAAGAAACAATCGTAGCACTTCATGAGATGCAAAAAGCGGGCGTTAAGGTAAAAATGATTACTGGTGACCATCCCGAAACAGCGTCGGCAATTGCTGAAAAACTTGGTTTGGATGATCAAATTTCTGCTATTACTGGTGCAGAAATCAATGAAATGGATGACGACCAACTTAAAAATATTATTCAAGATTACAATGTTTTTGCGAGAACGACACCTAATGATAAATTGCGAATCGTCCAAGCCTACCAAGCTAACAACTTGGTAACGGCAATGACGGGAGATGGCGTCAATGATGCGCCTGCCTTGAAGCGCGCAGACATCGGGATTGCTATGGGTATCAAAGGTACGGACGTTGCTAAAGAATCTGCTGATATGGTATTGACGGATGATAATTTTGCGACGTTGACTAAAGCAATCAAAGAAGGTCGCCGCGTTTATGACAATATCAAGAAGACGATTCGTTTCTTATTGCCAACCAGTTTTGCTGAAGGATTGATTGTATTACTTTCAATTTTGGCACAACAAGATTTGCCATTAGTTCCAACTCAATTATTGTGGATCAACATGGTATCCGCAATTACGATTCAATTTGCGTTTCTCTTTGAACCGGCAGAAGAAGGAATCATGGAACGAAAACCACGTCCAGCTGGAAAGTCGTTCTTAAATAAGGCGGATGTAATTCAAATTATTTACGTTTCAATTCTAATTGCTGGGCTGGGAATTGTAGGATATGACTGGTTGATTGACCACGGAATTAGCGAGATGGTCGCAAGTACCGTGACGGTTAATACAATCGTATTTGGTAAAATTTTCTACCTATTTAATTTACGAACACCAAAGCCAGCCTTCTCTAAAGACGTCTTGAGAAATCTTCACGCCTTTTGGATAATTGCAGTGCTATTAGTGTTACAATTTGCTTTAACGTATGTTCCATTCATGCAATCGATCTTTAGTACAGCTTCGATGGGATGGATTCAATGGTTAATTCCAATTGCTGCTGGAATCATCGTATTGATCGTGACGGAAGTGGATAAATATTTCCATCCAGCTCACTTCCAGCAAGTTCATTCAGAATAAGAATAATTGGAACTACTTTACAGGAGGAAAAGATGAGTTTATTAGAGATTCGAGATGTTCATAAATCCTATTTTCTAGGAAATCAAGAATTTAAAGTTTTAAAAGGAATCAATCTCCAATTCGATCGAGGCGAATTTGTTTCAATTTTAGGAGAATCTGGTGGAGGAAAGTCGACTTTGATGAATATCATCGGTGGACTGGACAACCAATATGACGGGGATATTGTTTATAATGGACAATCACTCCATTCTGCAAAATCTAAGGTACTAGACGCTTATCGTAGAGAAAATATTGGATTCATTTTCCAAAGTTTTAACTTGATTAGCCATTTGAACATCTTGGACAATGTGATGGTTTCGCTAGAGATGACGAAGCTTTCACACTCAAAGCGCGTCCAACGTGCTAAAGAGTTGCTAGAACGCGTTGGATTGAAAGATCATATGCGTAAGCATCCTAATCAGCTTTCTGGTGGTCAAAAACAACGTGTAGCAATCGCACGTGCGTTGGCTGGAGATCCAGATGTTATCATCGCTGATGAACCTACAGGAGCCTTAGATAGTCAAAATACTAAAGAAGTGCTAGAAATTTTGGAATCAATTGCTAAGGATGGAAAGTTAGTCATTGCTGTAACCCATTCGCAAGAAGTGGCTGATTTTGGTACACGCGTGGTGCATTTAGACGACGGTGTAATCCATGGTGAGGCGGAACTTCGTAGCGCATATCCACTTCCTAATACTGAAAAAACATTAGTACCGAAGCATTTAACATTTATCGCTTCATTACAAATGGCGTTGAAACACATGAGTTACAATCTGAAACGCAACCTACTAATTATTTTTGGTGCTTCGATTGGGATTTTTTCAGTGATTTTGATGTTGGGATTGGGAAATGGTGTTACGGGTTATATGAATGACCAAATTTCATCGCAAATTAATCCGACGGCTGTTCAGGTAGCCAAAAACGTTACCCAAGAACAAATGGAAAATGGTGAGACGGCTGATTTGTCAGATACCGACTACAATCGAATGGATAAAATTAAAAATGTTAAATCGGTTGAACGGGGATATTATCTTCAATCCGCAAAGGCTGTAAGAGATAAGAAATCAACTACTCTTCAAATGTTACAAACGTGGAATAAAACAGAACGTGAAGGCGATATTAAATATGGTAGCAAGCCAAGTAACGGTGAAATTTTATTAGACAAAGCGACTGCTAAAAAGTTTGATAAAAAATACAAAAACGTAGTTGGTAAAAAGATTACGGTTTACATCACAACGGTTAACAGTAAGAAACAACCTGTTCAACTTCAAAAAGAAGTTACCGTTTCAGGTGTGATTACTTCTGGTACAAGTGCCATTAACTACGATACATTGAAGCAAATGTTTGAAGCAAAGGATTTAGGATTCAAGCCTAACTTCTTCACGGTTAATGTAAATACTACACAAAACGTTAAAGGCGTTCAAAACAAAATTAAGAATTACAAACATACTGTTAAAGGTAAGAAACAAGCTCAATATACAATCACAGGTGTTGGTGCAGTGCTGGATTCGTTGAACACTTACATCATGTTAGCCTTTTATGTGTTAGCTGGAATTGCCGGAATTTCACTGTTAGTATCGGCAATTATGATTATTGTAGTACTTTATATTAGTGTTTCTGAACGAACAAAAGAAATTGGAATTCTTCGAGCAATCGGTGCGCGTCGTAAGGATATTCGTAACCTATTTGTTTCAGAAGCGTTCTTCTTGGGATTGTTCTCAAGTCTCCTAGGTTCAGCATTTGCGCTTTTGGCACAATGGGGAGTGAACTCGATTTCAACGAAGCATATCGACTTTGCGATTATCGGGATTGCACCTGGATATCTAATTTTTGGGGTAGTAATTAGTATTATTATCAGCTTGTTGGCGGCATTTACACCATCAAGAAAGGCATCGAAGTTGGATCCGGTGGAAGCATTGTCGGCGGAATAATAAGAGTGTGGAAAAAAACGGGTTGTCTTTGAGGATTAATGTAAGGTAAATATAAATCCGGATTATGGATTTGTGTTTAACTTGGATTAACCGGAGAGGACAGGTTTTTGGAACAGATTTCAAATCAAAAGCTCATGACAAATTACTGTCATGAGCTTTTTTTGGTGAATTTAGGCGTCTAATGAATAAAGTTTAAAAATAATTTATTAAGAATGGAAATCTCACTTCTAGCCGTTTTGGTAGGGTTACCAATCATATTAAAGATGCCGTGAACAAAAGGTTTTGGACAGCAATAAGGTTGTCCAACAACAATAGGTATGGTAAATTAAACAGACTGGTAGAAATTGGGACAAGACTTTGTTTTGCCTCTTTTTCTTTTGTCTACAACATGGAGGAACTAAATGATAACTGTAAATGATATGAGCATGCAATTTTCTGATCGTAAATTGTATAGCGATGTTAATTTGAAATTCACCCCCGGTAACTGTTACGGAATCATTGGAGCTAACGGTGCGGGTAAATCAACATTTTTAAAAATATTAGAAGGTAAACTTCAACCAACATCTGGTAATGTTAGCATTTCACCTAACGAACGGATGTCGAGTTTGAACCAGGACCATTATGCGTTCGAAGAATTTACCGTAATGAACACTGTGATTCAAGGTTACAAGAAATTATACGAAGTAATGCAAGCTAAGGATGCTTTGTATGCAAAGGAAGATTTCACCGAAGAAGATGGAATGAAGGCTGCTGATTTAGAAGCTGAATTTGCTGAAATGGATGGTTGGAATGCCGAAGCTGAAGCATCACAATTGTTACAACAATTAGGAATCAACGAAAGTCTTCACGATAGCAAAATGAGTGAATTGACTGAAGGTCAACGTATCAAGGTTCTTTTAGGACAAGCTTTGTTTGGTAAACCAGATATTTTGATTTTGGATGAACCAACTAACGGTCTTGATCCTAAGTCAATTAGCTGGTTAGAAGATTTCTTAGGCGATTTTCCTAACACAGTAATCGTGGTATCTCATGACCGTCATTTCTTGAATTCAGTATGTACAATGATGTGTGACGTTGACTTTGGTAAAATCGAGCTTTTTGTTGGTAACTATGATTTCTGGATGGAATCTAGTGCATTGGCTAAGCGTCTCCGCGAAAATGCCAATGCTAAAAAAGAAGAACAAATTAAAGAATTGCAAGAATTCGTTGCGCGCTTTAGTGCTAACGCATCGAAATCTAAGCAAGCTACTTCACGTAAGAAGCAATTAGAAAAAATCACTTTAGATGACCTCAAGCCATCTTCACGTAAGTATCCATTTATTCGTTTTGAACCGGAACGCGAAGTCGGAAATGACTTAGTTCGCGTTGATAAAGTTAGCAAGACTATCGATGGTGTAAAAATCCTTGATAACATTACTTTCACCGTACGACCAGGCGAAAAGGCTGCTATTTTGAGTCAAAATGACTTGGCTTCCACAGTCTTGATGCAAATTTTAGCTGGTGAAATCCAACCAGATAGTGGTTCTGTAACATGGGGACAAACTACGGAACGTAGTTATATTCCACGTGATATCAACAGTTACTTTGAAGACGATCGTTTCGATATTTTGGAATGGTTGCGTCAATACGCGCCAAAAGAAGAAAGTGACAACACGTTCCTTCGTGGCTTCCTTGGTAAAATGCTTTTCTCAGGAGAAGACGTTTTGAAGAAGGTTACTAAGCTTTCTGGTGGAGAAAAAGTACGCTGCATGATTTCGAAGACAATGTTAAGCAAGGCAAACGTCTTGATTCTAGATGACCCAACTAACCATTTGGATTTGGAATCAATCACAGCATTGAATGAAGGTCTAACGAGCTACAAGAGTTCAATTATTATGACTTCTCATGATCACGAGTTTATTCAAACAATTGCTGATCATATTATCGAAGTTTCTGATAAAGGATCTGTTGATCGCGCTGAAACAACTTATGATGAATTTTTAAATCATAAAGCTATTCAGGAACAAGTAAGTAAGTTATATTAAAACGATTAAAAGTAAGAGGCTGTGGCATGTCTTGAATGTGTCACAGCCTCTTGACGTTTTTGTGCTAGAACAATATTGTGAAAAAAGCACGGTGGCATTGATTAAGTTCACTTCCAGTGAACTTTTTTGTGCAAAAGCATAATAATTAATAACGGTTATCAAATAAGTACTGGCCATAAATTAATAAGGGTGTTAAATTATTGGGTAGATAATAGTATTTTAGACCCAATAACGTGTTAATGATTATATAATTTAAGCATAATACACGTTCACTGGTAATTTTACATGTTTTACTAAAACGGTTAATTAGTTGGTGCTGTAAAGTACAAAAAATGGTAAAGATATACAC
>JALAGR010000151.1 GCA_022712335.1 Pediococcus sp.
GATTATTGCAGCATTACGTTTCGTGGAACTTGCGATTGATCCGTTGATCGGTAACGCAATTGATAATACTAATTCACGTTGGGGTCATTTTAAGCCTTGGATCGTTATGGGTGGAACGATTGGTTCAGTAGTTTTAGCACTTTTATTTACCAGTTTAGGTGGATTGAATACATCTAACCCAATTCTATACTTAATTGTTTTTGCTATTTTATATATCACAATGGATATTTTTTATTCATTTAAAGATGTTGGGTTCTGGTCAATGATTCCGGCGATTTCGTTTGATTCGGCGGAACGTGAAAAGACAGCAACGTACGCTCGTGTTGGTTCTAACATTGGTCAAAACATCGTTGGTGTAGTTGTTATGCCGATTGTTTTGATGTTCTCAACTAAGAGCAACAGTGGACAAGGTGATAATCGTGGGTGGATGGCCTTCGGTATTATTATTGCAGCAATTGCGTTGATTTCAGCGATTGCGGTTGCCCTTGGAACAAAAGAAAATGATTCTGAATTACGTAAGAACACTGAAAAGACAACCTTTAAACAAGTATTTAAAGTTTTGGCACGTAATGATCAATTGATGTGGTTGTCATTGACTTACGGAATTTACACGGCCGGAATGGCAATTACTAACTCACTTGAACTTTACTACTTCACTTACATTTTAGGTGATGCATCTAAATTTACATTGCTTGGTTCACTGAATGCTATTATCGGGGTTTTCGCCGTATTGGCTTTCCCACCATTAGCAAAGAAATTTAGTCGTCGTAAAGTCTTCTTCTTGGCGATTTCAGTTATGGTTATTGCTTTGATTATGTTTACCTTTGCTGGTCAATCATTATCAATGATTTTGACAGCTGCCGTATTATTCTATATTCCACAACCACTTATTTTCTTAGTTGTTTTGATGGTTCTAAGTGATTCTGTTGAATATGGACAATTAAAATTTGGACATCGTGATGAATCTTTGACATTGTCTGTTCGTCCTTTGCTTGATAAATTAGGTGGAGCTATCTCAAATGGTGTGGTTGGTTTAACTGCTGTTTGGGCTGGTATGACTGCTGGTGCAACGTCTGGTGATGTTACTGCACATGGTCAAGCAATCTTTAAGTTAATGATGTTTGGTATTCCTGCAGCAATGATCTTGATTGGAGCATTTATCTTCTTCAAGAAGGTTAAGTTGGATGAAAAGATGCATGCTCAAATCGTTGATGAACTTGAAAAAACTTGGTCAACGCATTTGGAAGGCGAAGAAACCGTTGAAGTAGTTGCTGATGCCAAATCAACAACATATCAAAATCCAGTTTCTGGTAAATTGGTCAGTCTAAATGAAGTGGCTGACGAAACGTTTGCTAGTGGAAGTATGGGTAAAGGGTTTGCAATCAAGCCAAGTGATGGTCGAGTTTTAGCACCATTCGATGGTGAAGTGGTTGCAACATTCCCAACTCGACATGCAATTGGAATTCGTTCTGATAAAGGAATCTTAACGTTGATTCATATCGGGATTGGAACCGTTGAAATGCGCGGTACAGGATTTGTTCAATATGTTGAAAAAGGCGATCACGTTAAGCAAGGACAAGAACTAATCGAGTTCTGGCAACCAGCGATTGAAAAAGCCGGTTTGGATGATACCGTAATGGTTGTAATTACAAACTATAAAGATATATCTGAATTTAAGTATCTTAAAGACTCAGGCGCTACTGTTCAAGATAATGAGGAAGTTCTTCAGCTATCAAATGTGCCTGAATAATAATAGTATTTTGAAGAAGAGTTATCAGTGGCGAAAGTTATTGATAACTCTTTTTTTGATGGATAAAAAAGGCAAAAAATATTTTTAGTTAAAATTCGTTATAGAAAAGGCTTTCAAATGGAAACCTTGGTATAATAGCGATACTAAAACGATCGACATTATCCGAATTGGTAAAACGCTACCATTTTTGATATAAAAGGGTTTATAAGGTGTTGACAAGCATTGAAAAAAGCATTATAGTCAAGTTAATAAAATTTTAGTAAAAATTTACGGAGGACATTACCTATGAACGCAAATGACTTAAAACAAGAATTTACAGAAATCTTTGATACACCGCCAGACCGAGTTTTCTTTTAACCTGGTCGAATAAATTTAATTGGTGACCTTACTGATTACAATGGCGGACACGTATTCCCATGTGCCATCACAATTGGAACTTACGGCGTATATGCAGCTCGTACAGACAATACCGTACGCATGTACTCAGCTAATATTCCGGATGCAGGAGTAGTTACTTTCGATGTTAATGAATTGGAATACGATAAAGCTGCTGGTTGGACAAATTATCCAAAAGGGATGATGAGCGAACTTGTTAAAACTGGTGTTAAATTTGATCATGGTTTCGATCTTTATGTTCATGGAAATATGCCCGATGGTGCAGGATTATCTTCATCAGCATCAATTGAACTTCTAACAGGAATCGTGTTGAACACTGGATTTGATTTAGGTATTAGTCAATTAGATCTAGTTAAACTTGGTCAAAAATGTGAAAACAACTATGTGGGTGTCAACTCCGGAATTATGGACCAATTTGCAGTTGGAATGGGTAAAAAAGAACAAGCAATCTTGCTTGACACAAATACGTTGGAATATTCATACGCTCCTGTTAAATTAGGTAGCCATGTCATCGTGATCATGAATACTAACAAACGTCGTGAACTTGCAGATTCTAAGTACAACGAACGTCGTTCAGAATGTGAAGAAGCGCTACGTCGTTTGCAAACTAAGTTAGACATTCAATCATTAGGTGATTTAACTAACGACGAATTTGATGAAGCAGCTTACTTAATCAATGATGAAACATTAATTAAACGTGCTCGTCATGCGGTCTTCGAAAACCAACGAACAATTCGTGCAACTAAAGCTTTAGCCGATGATGACTTAAAAACTTTTGGTGACTTAGTAACAGCTTCTCACGTATCATTACACTTCGACTATGAAGTAACTGGAAAAGAATTGGATACATTAGCTGAAACAGCTTGGAAACAACCTGGCGTACTGGGTGCTCGTATGACGGGTGCTGGTTTTGGTGGTTGTGGAATTGCAATCGTTGAAAAAGACCAAGTTGATGCTTTCAAGGAAAACGTCGGAAAAGTTTATCGCGATACAATTGGTTATGATGCTGACTTTTATATCGCAGAAATCGCTGATGGACCTAAGGAACTTTAATATTAACAAGGAACAAGCATGAAGAGAGATTGAGGAGGAATTCAAATGGCAGTTTTAGTTTTAGGTGGTGCCGGTTATATCGGTTCACATGCAGTTGATCGCTTAATTACAAAAGGATACGACGTGGCAGTTGTTGATAATCTGGTCACGGGCCATCGCGCAGCAGTGAATGATCAAGCGCGTTTTTACGAGGGAGATGTGCGGGATACAGAATTTATGGATTCTGTATTTACTCAAGAAAACGTTGAAGGTGTCATTCATTTCGCAGCCTTCTCAGTGGTTCCAGAATCAATGAAAAATCCATTGAAATATTTCGATAATAATACTGCAGGGATGGTTAAACTGCTCGAAGTAATGGCTAAGCATGATGTAAAACGCATCGTATTTTCATCTACGGCCGCTACTTACGGTGAACCAAAACAAGTGCCGATCAAGGAATCTGACCCACAAGTTCCAACTAACCCATATGGTGAAAGTAAGTTAGCAATGGAAAAGATTATGCATTGGTCGGATATTGCTGACGGAATTAAATTTGTTGCTTTACGTTACTTTAACGTGGCTGGTGCTAAACCCGATGGTAGTATTGGCGAAGATCACGGACCTGAAACGCATTTAGTTCCAATTATTTTACAAGTAGCAGCCGGAGAACGAGACCAACTACAAATTTTTGGCGATGATTATCCAACGCCAGATGGAACCAACGTCCGCGATTACGTTCACGTAGTCGACTTAGCTGATGCACATATTTTGGCGCTAGAATACCTTAAACAAGGACATGATAGTGATGCGTTCAATCTGGGTTCTTCGACTGGCTTTTCTAATAAGCAAATGTTAGATGCTGCTCGAGAAGTAACTGGAAAAGAAATTCCGGCAGTGATGGCTCCGAGACGTGCTGGTGACCCTAGTACGTTGATTGCTGCAAGTGATAAAGCGCGTGACATTCTCGGATGGCAACCACAGTATGACGACGTTAAAGAAATCATCAAAACTGCTTGGAATTGGAAAGTGAGTCATCCAACTGGGTACGACGACCAGGGAGGCCAAGCATAATGAATAGTTTAGATCAGTTTGTTTTAGCGGTAATTAAATCACCTTCGCAATATACAGAATTAGATCAAATATACGTGCATAATCGTATTTTAGGTTTGGTCGGAGAAGGTGACGTGGTTGCCGCTGCGGACGAAGAATTAACAAGTTTAGTGGATGCGTTGGTAACGACGGCTTGTCAAAATGGAAAAATTGAGGATACACCATCTGATAAAGAAATTTTAGCGGATCAGTTAATGGATATGGTGACGCCATTACCTTCCGTATTAAACCAAAGTTTTTGGGATAAATACCAAGCTAGTCCACAAATGGCAACAGATTATTTCTTTAATTTAAGCAAAACTAATGACTACATTAAAACACGTGCAATCGCAAAAAATGTATCTTTTCCAGCTAAAACAGAATTCGGAGATCTTGAGATTACGATCAATTTGTCGAAGCCAGAAAAAGATCCTAAAGCAATTGCTGCAGCACGGAATCAACCTCAAGATGGTTATCCGCTCTGTCAATTATGTATGCAAAATGAAGGTTACTTGGGTCGATTAGGTTATCCATCCCGTAGCAATCATCGTATTGTGCGAATGATGCTGGGGGGCGAGACTTGGGGCTTCCAGTACTCGCCATATGCTTACTTTAATGAGCATTCGATTTTCTTGGACCAAGTTCATCGTCCAATGGTGATCAATCGACAAACGTTCACTAATTTACTTGAAATTGTAAACCAATTACCGCATTACTTTGTGGGTAGTAATGCAGATTTACCAATTGTCGGTGGTTCAATGCTGTCACACGAACATTATCAAGGAGGGCGACACGTCTTCCCAATGATGAAGGCACCAGTTGTGCGCGCAATTGATTTGGGAGTTGAAGGAGTTGATGCTGGCATTGTTAAGTGGCCAATGTCGACGATTCGTTTGATCAGTAAGGATGTTGTTGCATTAACAGATGCAGCGGTTAAGATTCATGAATCTTGGATTGATTATTCTGACGAAAGCGTTGATGTAAGAGCGTATACCGATGGCGTTCGTCATCATACAACCACTCCAATTGCCTATAAAGATGGCGAGAATTATGTCTTGGATGTTGTTTTACGCGACAATCAAACATCAACAGAATTTCCAGATGGAATTTTCCATCCGCATCAAGATGTTCAACATATTAAAAAAGAAAACATTGGCTTGATTGAAGTAATGGGGAGAGCGATTTTACCAGCTCGTCTAAAGACGGAGTTGGCAGAAGTTGGTAAGTACCTATTAGATCAACCAAATCAAATGGTAGACATGCATAAAAAATGGGCAGACCAATTGAAGTCAACTAATATAATCACCACAGAAAACGTAGAGTCAGTGGTTAATGCAGAAGTCGGAAACGTCTTTGCGAGAGTTCTAGCCGATGCTGGGGTCTTTAAGTGGGATGAAACTGGTGAAGCTGCATTTGATCGTTTTGTTGCGGCGATTAACGAGTAGTTGCTTA
>JALAGR010000152.1 GCA_022712335.1 Pediococcus sp.
GAGTAAAGCGGTCAATAATAATCGCTAAAATAACAAGTGAAATCCCACTTACAAAACCTTTACCAATATCAGCCGATTGTACCGCAGCCAATACACCACGACCAAGCCCTGGCGCACCAATCATTGAAGCAATAACTACCATTGAAAGTGCCAACATGATGGTTTGATTTACCCCAGCCATGATCGTTCCTTTAGCTAAGGGAAATTCCAACTTAAAGAGTTTTTGGCGTGGAGTCGATCCAAAAGAATCAGCAGCTTCAACCAATTCTGTCGAAACTTGACGAATACCCAAATTAGTCATTCGTACAGTAGGTGGTAAGGCAAAGATTACTGAAGCGAATACCCCAGGCACTACACCGATACCAAAGAAAGCAACCGCAGGAATCAAATAAACAAAACCTGGCATTGTTTGCATAAAGTCTAGAATTGGTTGGACAATTTTAGCGACAATTTCTGATTTCGCCATCCATATTCCCAAGGGCACTCCGATTACGATTGAAAGCAAACTTGAGAGTAAAACAAGCGTGATTGTGTTCATCAAATCTGTCCACAACCCCTGATTAGCAATCAAGACTAGCCCTAAAAACGTGAAAATAGGAAAGGCAATTTTCTTACCAGACACCAAGATGGCAAGTAAAGTGACCACACCAATCATCAACCAAAACGGAACTGCTGTTAAGGCACCCGTTACGGTATTCATAATAAATGTTCCTATTTTCTGGATAACATCAAAGCCACCACTAAAATTACTTGTAATCCAATCTGTAATATTGGATACCCACTGGGCCAGTGGGAGTTTGCTTATCGCTAAATCAATCATTATTTTCCTCCTCTACAATCTCATCAGGGATATCCGCAAGGGCTTCAAGGACACTCCCACGAATTAATACACCTTTTAAGTAACCTTGCTCATCAATTACAGCAAGTGGAGTTGGTGAATCATAAATAATTGGTAAAATATCACTGACCAGTGTTTCTTTGCTTACTTGATCTACATCTGTTGTCATCACATCACGTAAGGATAAATTATTTTGGCGGGCATTAATGGCCTGCTCACTCGTAACCACCCCTCGGAATTGGCGTTTCTTATCCACGGCCATAAGAGAGCTGACTTCCTCAGCCTTCATTTTCTTGAGCGCAACCGTAGGTCCATCCACATCCACATTGGTTGTCAACGCTGGAATCATGATATTCTCAGCAGTAATAACCTTAGCACGGTCGACATCCTCAACAAAGCTCTTGACATAATCGTTTGCAGGATTTGTTAAAATTTCTTCTCCTGTTCCGATCTGCATGATTTTACCATCTTTCATAATGGCAATACGGTCACCGATACGAAGTGCTTCATTTAAATCATGTGAAATGAAAATAATTGTTTTTTGGAATTTTGCTTGAAGTTCCAGTAATTCATCTTGCATTTCGCGTCGAATCAACGGGTCCAATGCTGAGAAAGCTTCATCCATTAACAAAATTTCAGGATCATTAGCCAAAGCTCGAGCAAGACCAACACGTTGTTGCATCCCACCAGATAATTGCTTAGGGTATTGATCTTTAAAGTCTAACAAGTTAGCATTGGCCAAGGCCTTTTCTGCTCTTACCCGTCTTTCCTCTTTGGGCACATTTTGAACTTCTAAACCGTATTCTGTATTTTCCAAAATTGTGCGATGCGGGAATAAACCAAAATTTTGAAAAACCATACTCATTGTTTTACGTCTTACCTTTAACAAATCTTCTTTGTTTAAAGTCGCTACGTCTTGATTATCAATAAAGATTTTACCACTCGTTGGTTCAATTAAACGGTTAAGCAAGCGCAGTAAGGTTGATTTCCCCGAACCTGATAATCCCATGATGACGAAAATTTCACCCTCATTAATTTCAAAGTTGGTGTCATAAACCCCTACGGTTGCACCGGTCTTTTTGAGAATTTCATTTTTAGATTCTCCCTGCTCTACCATAGCTAGGGCAGCTTTAACGCGTTTTCCAAATATTTTTGTTAAATGTTCTATTTTAACTTTTACTGGCAATATATATCCTCCTTGTCTTTCAACTAATAAATCTCATGCTTCTCTAAGTTCTTCTATGACTCAATAAATGATTAATAATTACACGCACGGAAAATATTAGTACTCTATATCATACTCTTAAAAGTGACCACTCCATAATAGCAATATGTTGTCACTTTGTCAAATAACTTAACTTCCACTTAAAAAAGGCATCGCCTATGTAAACGATGTATTTTATTTGGTATAAAAAAAGTTTTGAATAATCTGTAAGGTATTGGATGCGCCTACAAAATAAAGGGTATCTCCTTGATTAATTGTAGCGTAAGGTCCTGGCGAAACAATCAACTCCTCCTTTTGCAAAATAGCGACAATAGTGGCACCTGTATTTTGCCAGAGATTCATCTCTCCCAAAGTTTTCCCAAGTTTTGGGGATTGCTCAACAAGCTCAAACTCAATCGGGGTGAGAGTGTTAGCTTTTTGAAAATGTTCAGTCTGGTCTACTAATTTATCAAGAATCGTGGAAAAATTTGCTAATTCCGACTGTTGTCGTAC
>JALAGR010000153.1 GCA_022712335.1 Pediococcus sp.
AAATTACACTTAAATTATAAACAGCCAACGCTAGCGAGCCAGCTGTACTTCCAAATAGTAGATGATTAATTTGTGGCATTAAAGCCATCATCCCCACACTCGCTGCCATTGAAATCGTCAACGAAACTCGAAGCAGCGATGTCGCAGACCGATAAAACGCTCTCGTATCGCGCTTTTGTAAAGCCTCTGTCAAAGATGGCATCAAAGTCGTTGCGAAGGCTGTTGCAATCACCGTTCCCAACTGTACTAATGGCTGAGCTCGATCGTAGATTCCCTTCATTGATTTTGCGGCTTCTTGTGAGAAACCACTTGTCACGAGATTATTTTTAACGGTAAATGAATCTACTAATTGAAGTAAAATAATCATCGCTGCTAATAAGCAAATCAATCCCCCTTCAACAATGACTCGTTTCAGAAGCCTTTTAAACAGCTTCGCATTAAAACTACTAGTTTTAAACTTTGCAAGTTTCAATCCAAATTTTGTAAAAAATAACGTCGATGCTACGGCTGCAAAAGTCGAGCTTGCCATCGCCCATGTTCCCATTTTGTAAATTGACCAATCTAAATTAACCGCCAGAACGGCGACTAATATAATTATCGCTACTCGAACCACTTGTTCAGCCACTTGAGACTTTGCCGTCGGTACTACATCATAAATCCCTTGATAGTATCCTCTCCCAGTAGCTAGCAGTGGCATAAATAAGAACATCGTTGAAACCATCCGTAATAAAGGTGTCAACGCAACATCTCCCATGGCTTTAGCAATCAACTGTGCTCCCACCATCAAAAAGAGAAATATCCCAATAGATAATATAGCTAGAATTAGCATTGCATAGCGACTTAACACTAATTTATTTTTTTTATCAGGTTCTTCAGCAATAATTTTTGAGATGAAAATTGGAAATCCATTTAAGGCAAAAGTCATCCCAATCCCATAAATTGGATAAATTTGTTGGTATACGTAAAAACCAGTATTTCCAACTAAATTTTGTAATGGCACACGGTAGATTGCGCTTAAAACTTTGGCAACAATCGAAGCAACTGACAGAATCATTGCCCCTTGCATGACATTTTTAGCACTCGAATTCTTCAAGGTTAACCTCACACATATTCTTTAAGCTTCGTAATGTAATTAAATAACTGCATAAACCAATTCTTTTGTGTCATCTGTGGTTGGATTATCAGTTTAACATGCATTTTATCATCAGTTTCTGCGATTGTCGCTCTCAATTTTGTTACTGATAATGCTTCAAATATTAGTTTACCTGATATTTTTTGAGTACTTGCTTTAGTTAATACAACCGTCAAGATGTGATCTTTTCGGTTGATTCTTTCAATTTGAACTTGATCAGCTATGATTTTCAGATTTGTGATTTCTAATAAGTTGTCTACTTCTTCTGGATAATCACCGAAGCGATCCAACAAGTCATCTTGAATATCCGTTACTTCGTCCTGACTTTGAGCTTGGCGGAGACGTTTATAAAATTCGATTTTTTGTTGCTCATCTTCAATGTAAGAACTAGGTAAGAAGGCTTCAATCCCTAAGCTGATTTCACTATCGGAACGGTGCTTAATTTTCTTACCTTGCTTCTTCTTAACCGCATCTGACAACATCTGTGAATACAAGTCATATCCAACCGAATCAATAAACCCATGTTGTTGTTTACCAAGTAAATTTCCAGCTCCACGAATTGATAAATCCCGCATAGCAATTTTAAATCCAGAACCTAATTCGGTGAAATCTTTGATTGCTTCTAATCGCTTTTCACCTAATTCGGTTAGCACGCGATTTTTTTGGTATAAGAAGTACGCATACGCCACTCGAGAAGAACGTCCAATTCGTCCACGTAATTGATAAAGCTGCGATAATCCCATGTGATCAGCATTTTCCACAAATAAAGTATTAGCATTGGGAATATCAATACCAGTTTCGATAATTGTCGTTGTTACTAAGACGTCATATTCGCCCGCGATAAAATCAAACAAGATATCTTCCAACTGCTTCTCCGTCATTTGTCCGTGAATATAGCCCACGCGTGCTTCTGGAACTAGCGCTTCAATTTCAGCAACCACTTTTTCAATATCCTGAACACGATTATGCAAATAAAAAACTTGTCCGTTTCGACGGATTTCGCGCATGATTCCTTCACGAATTGCTCCCGCATTTTCTTCCATTACATAAGTTTGAATTGGATATCGATTAGTTGGTGGAGTTTCGATCACCGACAAGTCTCGAACACCAATCATCGACATATTCAATGTCCGTGGAATCGGTGTAGCAGTCAACGTCAAAACATCTACCTGCGATTTTAATTCCTTCATCCGCTCTTTGTGTTTCACACCAAAACGTTGTTCTTCATCAATAACTAGTAGCCCCAAGTCTTTGAATTCCACATCTTGGGATAAAAGCCGGTGCGTTCCAACAACTACGTCCACGCTACCATCTTTCAGACCTTCGATTGTTTCCTTCATTTGAGCCTTTGTTTGAAATCTAGATAGCATCCCAGTTGCAATTGGATAACCTTCAAACCGGTCGTTCATCGTATCAAAATGTTGTTGTGCCAAAATCGTGGTTGGTACCAAAATCGCAACTTGTTTACCACTTTCAACAGCTTTAAAAGCAGCCCGCAGCGCAACTTCGGTCTTTCCATAACCAACATCCCCAACCAGTAGTCGATCCATGGGACGTTCTTTTTCCATATCTTTTTTAATTTCTTCGATTGACCGTAGTTGATCAGGTGTTTCACTGTATGGAAAATCATTATCAAATTGACGTTGGTATTCGTCGTCCGGTTGAAAAGCAAATCCTTTTTCTGACTCTCGTTTTGCATACAATTCAATCAAGTCATCTGCAATATCTTCAATTTTTGATGCAACATTTTTCTTGGTTTTAGCCCAATCAGAACCGCCCAATTTGTTTAATCTTGGACTTTTCCCTTCGGCTGCTACGTACTTTTGTACAAGATTCAATTGTGTAACCGGAATAAATAGTTGCCCGCTACCTTCATATTGAATCGTCATATAATCTTGATGGACACCGTCAACTTCCATCGTCGTCATGCCCATGAATTTACCAATACCATGATTAACATGCACTACATAGTCGCCATTTTTTAATTCTGTGTAACTTTTTAGACGTTCGGCATTTTCAAGATGTTGCTGGCGAGGGCGCTTTTTAGGGACTTTAGCAAACAATTCTTTTTCAGTTAATACGACTAATTTAGTACTTGGCATATCAAAACCTTGCGGAAATGATTGCCCAATAATATTGACCGTACCTGGTAGAACTTTATCTGCACTAACCACTTGAGCTGTTATTTCAAAATCATGGAGGACTTCCGCAATTTTAGATTGGCGTTCTTTAGAATTAGCAAAAATCAACACCGTTTGTTTACGGGCTAACCAGCGCTCCACTTCGCCTTTTAAAACGGGCATTTGCCCAAAGAAATCTTGGACAGCTCTGGTAGTGATTTCAGTTAGTTGATCAAATTTTAAGCGGCCCATCCCTTTTTGAAACATTGATAGGAATAACTGTGGTACCGTTTTTTTCTTGATCAACGCCCGAATATCCAAACCATAAGATTCATTATCTAGTAACAAGTTATTCTTCAATTGATCAACGATCCAACTGGCTTCGTTGTTTTCAATATCTGTTTCAGAATCTAAAATTCGTGGATAGTCGTCTAAAACTAGCACCCCATCTTTCAGATAATCCATCAAAGACGTTTTTTCTACATATAATTGTTTAGCGTACATGGCATCTTCTTGGATTAATTGATGGTGCTTCCATCTTTCAATTACTTCATTAATATTTTGTTGTAGAATTTCAAAGTTTTCTTCATTTAATTTTTTCTGCGCCTTAGCTACTTGGTTACCCATTAGTTTGATTGCTTGATTGAGCTTATCTTCACTCACTACCAAATCAGTTGCTGGTAGTATTTCAATATTTTCAATATTTTCAATACTACGTTGTGTACTTTGGTCAAACGTCCGTAAAGAATCGATTTCAATATCAAAAAAATCCATTCGGATGGGATCATCTTGATCTAACGGGAAAATATCGACAACCGAACCACGTACTGCAAATTCACCCTTTTTCTCCACTTGTTCAACTCGATGGTATCCCAATGCATTAAGATCATTAATTAAATCTTGAAACTCATATTCAGCTCCGACCTCTAAAGTAAGTCGTGCATCAACGACATCCTTTGGATCAGGAACTAAGCGTCGCAATCCAGATGTTGAAGTAATGAAAATACCTGTTTTTGATTCAGCTAAAGCACTCAAAAATTGAATTCGTGCGGTCCGATAGTTCGGTGAACTGGTTGCAACTTCAGCGGCAATAATTTCTTCTGCTGGAAACCAATACGCGTCTACTTCTGACTGTTCTTCTGCAAATAAATTATAAATACGCTCAGCGTGTGCCAAACTATCAGCAACATACAAAACTGGTTTTGATTTATTTTCAATAATCGTACTTAAAAGAAGTTGCTTAGCCGGTTCTAGCAATCCCGTTACTAATTGTCGTGTTCCATCTTCAAGCGTTTCAACTACGGCTGTAACACCTGTATCAGACGCGAAAATTTTATCTATATTCATACTTACTCCTAGGATTAACCCTAGTTATATTTATTCATTAAGCGACTAAAGTCATCGACTTCAATCCAATCTTCCAATGCTTTAATTGTATTTTGAACACCAATTTCAAAATCCGTTTCTTGTTCTTTTCTGAATTTACCTAATACGTAATCGACAACACTTTCTTTATCTGGATGATCGATACCAACGCGTACTCGGTTAAATGCTTGTGTGCCAACATGGGCGATAATACTTTTAATTCCATTATGTCCACCTGCAGAACCTTTTTGACGCAAACGAATTTTTCCGACTGGCATATCCATATCATCGTAAACGACAATCATATCCTCTAAATCTACATCGAAGTAATCCATCAAAGGACGAACTGCTCGACCAGAATCATTCATATAAGTAGTAGGTTTTACTAATAATACTTTTTCACCGTTCACTCGAAAGTCCGCTATCATTGCATCATTTTGAATTTTAAAGTTAGTTACATCATGTTTTTCTGCTAGTGCATCAATCACCATAAAGCCGGTGTTATGCCGTGTGCGATCATATTCTTTACCAATATTTCCTAAACCAACAATCATTTTCATGTTAATTTCCACCTTCAACACGCAAAAAATGGCCGAAAGAACCAAAAGTCCCCTCAGCTACCCACGTTTATTTTCATGTAATAGTACCATACTATTGCCTCTAAACGTGTTTTTTAACACTTAAAATAAAATTTAACCCCCTCTATGCTTGAACTTTGTAAAAATTTTACTCAACTTTCTTTTCTGAAAATGCTATAATTAGTGTTGTTTGATAAATTCAAAATATTATATAAATAAAGGGGAATGATCTTTTGTCTAAAATTCAAAACCATCAAAAAGTTGTATTAGTCGGTGACGGCGCTGTAGGTTCAAGTTATGCATTTGCAATGGCACAACAAGGACTTGCTGAAGAATTCGTAATCGTCGATGTTGCTAAGGACCGTACTGTCGGTGACGCACTTGATCTTGAAGACGCTACTCCATTTACTGCTCCTAAGAACATTTACTCAGGTGAATATTCTGACTGTAAAGATGCAGACCTTGTAGTTATTACTGCTGGCGCACCACAAAAACCAGGTGAAACACGTCTTGACCTTGTTAACAAGAACTTAAACATTCTTTCAACAATCGTTAAGCCAGTTGTTGATTCTGGATTCGATGGTATCTTCCTAGTTGCTGCTAACCCAGTTGATATCCTTACTTACGCAACATGGAAATTCTCTGGATTCCCTAAATAAAAGGTTATCGGTTCAGGTATTTCTCTTGATTCAGCACGTCTACGTGTTGCTCTTGGTAAGAAATTCAACGTTAGCCCTGAATCAGTTGACGCATACATCATGGGTGAACATGGTGATAGCGAATTCGCTGCTTACTCAACAGCTTCAATCGGTACAAAGCCATTGCTTGATATCGCTAAAGAAGAAGGCGTTTCAACTGACGAATTAGCTGAAATCGAAGACAGCGTTCGTAACAAAGCTTACGAAATCATCAACAAGAAGGGTGCTACATTCTACGGTGTTGGTACTGCCTTGATGCGTATTTCAAAAGCTATCTTGCGTGACGAAAACGCAGTATTGCCTGTTGGTGCATACATGGACGGCGAATACGGCTTGAACGACATCTACATCGGTACACCTGCTGTTATTAACGGCCAAGGTTTGAACCGTGTTATCGAATCACCACTTAGTGATGACGAAATGAAGAAGATGACAGATTCAGCTACAACATTGAAAAAAGTTCTTACAGATGGCTTGAAAGCTCTTGAAGAAAAATAAGACTTTTACCATCAACTAATTTCAATTTGTTGAAAAAAGCAGCTCTGATTAAACTCAGGGCTGTTTTTTTGTGTACATAGACCACTTATGTGTTTATTTCATATTTCCGACACTATTTCTTCATAAACATCGGCGTTAACTTTGCTATAATAAGTAAACAACATTCATAATGTTAACTTGCTTAAGAAGCAATATTAGTGAATTGAATCTTTCAATCCCTTTTAAGTAGTCCTCTCCTTTGAACATTTAATAACGCCCTATTTTCATTTTTAAGGATCGAGCGCTTAAATTGACTTCTAATATTTAATGTTGCTAAATTAAAATTAGGTAATTTAGCGTTTTTTTATTTGAAAAATGCGAAAATAAGCTTGATTAACATTCTATATTACAGTAATGTTACAGAGGATAAAATTATTATGGAGGCCCATGATGCAACGCAGAAAAAATAATATCAAAAAAACAAAGAAGACCCCCTTCATTTTACTTGGTGCAGTGGTTGCTGCACTTGGCGTAATTTATGTCGGTGGAGCCTACCATTACAGCACTTCCAATACATTCATGCCTAACACTTCAATTGACGGCGTAAATGTTGCTGGAAAGAACGTAACTCAAGCTCAAAAATTAGTTAATGAGCACATTCAAAATCAAACATTTAACTTAACCGAAAAAAATAAAGTTCTAAAAACTGTTAAATACGCAGATGCTGGTTTGACTTCGACTGATAACAAAGCAATCGCTAAGGTTCTTGACAATCAGCACGCCCTCAAGTGGCCACTACAATTAATGCACGTTGCCAATGCAGACAGCACTGTAAATGTAGCTTCTGATTCTGCTAGCGAAGCAAAGCTTGAAAAATTTGCCAAAAAGACCGCAACTTCATTGAACAAGAATCGTAACACTGGTTCAGCTTCAGCTGTTAGCGCCACTGACCTTACTAGCACTGATACAAAAAAGGCCAATAACATCATTAGCTCAAAGGCTCTTGCTAAGGAAATTAAAGCTAGTGTTGCCGATGGAAAAAAGGATATCGATTTAAAGAAGACGTATCAGTCTTCTACTACTAGTGAAGATAGTGTCCAAGCTCAAGTAAAAAAATATGCATCTGAAAAAATTATTTACAATGTAAATGGAACTAAAGTTACCGTTCCTGCTGATACATTAAAGAAATGGATCACTCTTACAACTAATTTAGATGGTACACAATCTGTTACAATCGATCAGGCTCAAGTACAAACCTACCTAGACAGTCTAAGTGACAAATACGCTACTTATGGCGCAAGCGTAACATTTAATAGTACTAAACGTGGTTCACAAACGGTTAAAAACGAAATCTTCGGTTGGACAATCGATACCGTAACTGACGCAGCTGATATTACTCAAAAGATTTTAAATGGTAAAGACTTTACTGAAAAAGCTACAATCTCAGGCTCAGGTCAATCACTAAAAAAAGGTGAATTAGGATCAACCTACGTCGAAGTTGATAAAACTAACCAACATATGTGGTACTACAAAGATGGTAAGCTCCAAATTTCGACTGATGTCGTTACTGGTAACCCTACTGATGGCGATGCAACTCCAACTGGTGTTTACTTTGTTTGGAACAAGAAACGTAACGCCACTCTAAAAGGTAAAAACACCGATGGTTCTAACTATGCTTCACCTGTTAGCTACTGGATGCCAATCGATTATACTGGTGTTGGGCTTCATGACTCCCCTTGGCAACCAACTTATGGTGGTACCTGGTACAAGACTCATGGTTCTCACGGTTGTGTAAACACACCACCAACTACAATGAAAAAA
>JALAGR010000019.1 GCA_022712335.1 Pediococcus sp.
CCTCTACTCATCATAATTCCCTCCGAATATTCATTTATTTTATTATCCTTTTATTGATCAATTTTGTAAACGGAAATCTATTGAACCAATTGACTTTATGCGCTTTCTTGGCGACAATGATTGTTGTAGGAAAAGGAGGCTCAAATATGGAAAGAAATGTCGAAGAAAACCGTCTTTTTTGGACTAATTCGGACGGTATTCAAGTTGGTCAAGTACTCTATTCCAAGATTTTCGATCTTGATACTTTAATCTGTGAAGAAGTCTTTGTAAATCCTGAATTTCGTGGACAAGGATTAGGTGGTAAATTGATGAAAGACTTTATCAGCTTTGCAATCGAAAACAACCAAAAAATATATCCTCTTTGTCCCTTTGCAAGAAGATATTTTCTCAACCATTCAGAACTTTCTGAATTGGACATGCATGATCAAATTACAGCAAACAAAATTCAAAATTTAGTAGATCGAAAGGAAGATTAACAAATGGATCAAAATGAATTAAAAAAACTTGTCGGTGAAGAAGCCGTTAAATTTATCGAAGATGGTATGACGGTCGGTCTAGGAACTGGTTCAACCGTTAAATTTATGGTTGATGCTCTTGGCGAACGCGTTAAAAAAGAAGGTTTAAACATCGTTGGTGTTCCTACTTCTGATCGTACGGCTGAACAAGCTCGTTCGCTTGGGATCACCGTTAAATCAGTTGATGAAGTCGATCATATCGATCTAACTATTGATGGCGCTGACGAAATCAGTACTGACTTCCAAGGTATCAAAGGTGGCGGAGCAGCTCATTTATTTGAAAAAATTGTTGCCACAAACTCTACCAAAGTAATGTGGATCGTCGATGAATCTAAAATGGTTGACCAACTAGGTGCCTTCCCTCTTCCACTGGAAGTAATCCCTTATGGTAGCCAACAAGTCTTTAACAAGCTTGAAAAAGAGGGACTTCATCCCGAATTCAGAATGACTGAAGATGGGCAACACGTTTTAACCGACTCTAAAAATTACGTAATCGACCTTCATCTTGGTGAAATTAAAAATCCACACGAACTTGCTGATTACTTAATCAAACAAGTTGGAATTGTCGAACAAGGGTTGTTCCTCGACATGGTCAATACTGTAATTGTTGGACGTCAAAACGGACCAGAAGTTTTAACTGCCCGCCCATAGTTCTAATCATTTACTAATTTTTCTAATAAGAGTATAATCGTGACCAATACAGGATGGAGTTGAAGATATTGAGTAAAGAAATTTCACAAAATTTAATTGAACGTTTCAAAAAAGAATACACTGATCGTAAAGAATCTAAGGTGATTGAACGAACGGTTACAAAAAATGGAATTCTTAATTCTAGTCGTAACCTTGCTGCTGATATCCAAAGTACGCCAGTTTTTTCAATCGACTTGGATACAGGTGACGTTTCTAATCAACGTCAAAGTGGTCGTTGCTGGATGTTTGCCGCATTGAACACTATGCGCCATGACATGAAGAATCAATTCAAAGTTCCTGGTAACTTCGAATTATCTCAAAACTACACATTCTTCTGGGATAAGTTTGAAAAATCAAACTGGTTCTATGAAAATATTATCAATACTGCTGAACTTGACACTGACGATCGTAAGGTAGCATTCCTACTAAACGAACCTCAAGGCGATGGTGGTCAATGGGATATGCTTTGCGCATTGATTGAAAAATATGGTGTGGTTCCTCAATCCGCATATCCTGAAACTTACAATAGTGCTAAGTCACGTGAGTTCGACACTTTATTAAATGAAAAACTACGCAAAGATGCCGTTACACTTCGTAAGCTAGTTAACTCTGGTGCAAGCACTGAGGATATCGAAGAGCGCAAACAACAAATGCTGAGTGAAGTTTACCGAATGGCTTCGTACAGCTTTGGCGAACCACCAGTTCAATTCGACTGGGAATACCGCGATGATGATAAAAACTATCACCGTGAAGCTGGTATTACTCCTAAAGAATTCTATGATAAATACGTTGGTTGGGATTTAGCTGAATATATTTCTATTATTAACGCTCCAACTGCTGACAAACCATACAACCAAACATACACCATTGAAATGCTTGGTAACGTGGTCAACGGTCGTCAAGTTAAGCATTTAAACTTAACGATGGAAGATTTCAAGCAAGCTGCTATTAACCAACTTAAAGCTGGGCAATCAGTTTGGTTTGGTTGCGATGTTGGTCAACATTCAGAAGCTCGTGAAAAAGGACTTCTTGATCTCGACGTTTTTGCTGAAGACGAGCTCTTTGATATCGATCTTTCGATGACTAAGGCTGAACGCCTCGACTACAAAGAAAGTTTGATGACTCATGCTATGGTTCTTACTGGTGTTGATCTTGTCGATGGCAAACCCACTAAATGGAAAGTCGAAAATAGCTGGGGTAAAAAAGTCGGTGAAAAAGGCTACATGGTGATGTCCGATGCGTGGATGGATGAATACTGCTACCAAGTAGTTGTCCAAAAACAATTCTTAACCGATGCACAACGTGAAGCTCAAGCACAAGCTCCTACCGTTTTGAAGCCTTGGGATCCAATGGGTTCACTAGCTTATAAAGATTAAATAATTTAGAAGCAAAAAAGCAATGACGATGTCATTGCTTTTTTTATGGACTAATCCAGCTATCTTCAAAACTATTTTAAAATAGTTTTGCTTTTAATTTGTAATTGTTTGGACATTTCATACACAATTGGTTCGCCATTTTCGACTTCCACCCCATCAATGCCTTGATCTGAAATGTTTTCCAAATATTTAATCAATGCACGGAGGGA
>JALAGR010000154.1 GCA_022712335.1 Pediococcus sp.
ATCATCCTCTTTACAAAGTACTTTATTGTTGGTCTTCCGGTTTACGAATGTCGACGTCCAATGATAGTTCAGCTAATTGTTCGTCTGATACCATTGTTGGAGCTTCTGTCATTGGTTCTGAAGCTTTTGAATTCTTAGGGAATGCAATAACGTCACGAATGTTATCACGTTTAGCTAACAATCTTGCAAAGCGATCTAAACCAATTGCTAAACCACCATGTGGTGGGAAACCATAGTCAAGCGCTGTTAGTAAGTAGCCAAATTGTTCGTTGGCACTTTCTAAACTGAAACCAAGTGCTTTAAGCATCTTTTCTTGAACTTCACGGGTGTTAATACGAATTGAACCACCACCTAATTCAAGACCGTTTAAGATAATGTCATAACTTTGAGCATGAGCTTGATGTGGGTCTTCACCTTCGTTTAAGTAATGGAGATCCTCTTCATTTGGCATTGTGAATGGATGATGTGCTGCAACCCAACGTTCGTCACCTTCATCGTAGTCAAATAGTGGCCAATCAACCACCCAAAGGAATGCAAATTGATCTTCATCAATCAAATCAAATCGTTTAGCAAGTTCAACACGAAGGTATCCAAGTGTATCGCCAACTACTTTGGCACGGTCAGCAGCAAACAATAGCAAGTCGCCTACTTTAGCACCTGTTTGATCCATAATTTGCTTTTCAGTGTCTTCATTAAAGAACTTAGCAACTGGACCACTAAATCCTTCGTCTGTAATCTTCAACCATGCAAGACCTTTAGCGCCAAAGCGTTCAACGTACTTGCCCAGCTTATCAATATCTTTACGAGATAAGTTGCTTGCACCTTCAGGAACCGCAATGGCCTTTACCACACCACCGTTGGCAACTGCACCGCTAAACACTTTGAATTCAGAATCAGCCACAATCGAGCTAATGTCTTTTAATTCCATTCCAAAACGTACATCAGGTTGGTCAGTACCAAAACGATTCATTGAATCTTGCCAAGAAATACGGTCAAATGGCCATTTAACATCAATATCCAAAGTGTCCTTCATTACGCGAGCAATTAAGCCTTCCGTAATATCTTGGATTTCTTCAGCGGTTAAGAAACTTGTTTCTAAATCGATTTGTGTAAATTCAGGTTGACGGTCACCACGTAAATCTTCGTCACGGAAACAACGTGCTAATTGATAGTAACGGTCAATGCCAGCACCCATCAAAAGTTGCTTAAATAATTGTGGTGATTGAGGTAATGCGTAGAAATGTCCTGGATAAACACGCGAAGGCACAAGATAATCACGGGCACCTTCAGGCGTAGACTTAGTTAAGTTAGGAGTTTCGATATCTAGGAAACCTTGTTCGTCAAGATAGCTGTGTACAGCTTGAGTAATTCGGTTACGAATTTTAAGTCCTTTGAGCATTTCTGGACGACGAAGATCCAAGTAACGATATTTCATCTTTAATTCGTCGGAGGCACTCACCCCATCTTCAATATCAAATGGTGGAGTTTTAGCTGAATTCAAAATCTTAGCTTCTTGTACTTCAACTTCGATTTGACCAGTCTTCATCTTAGGATTAACGTCTTTTTCTTTACGGTGCTTAACAATCCCAGTTACTTCAAGGACGTATTCGTTTCTTAATTGGTCAGCGATCTTCAATGCATCTGCTGAAAATTCTGAACTAAATACTAATTGAACGATTCCTTCACGATCACGAAGGTCGATAAAAATTAATTGACCCAAATCACGACGTTTTTGAACCCATCCTTTTAAAGTCACCGTTTGGCCGGTATATTGTTCATTTACCAAACCTGCATATGTTGTTCTCTTCATTAGTCTTCCTCGCTTATTTTAAAAGATCTTTTAAAGTCTTGATTTCATCTAGCGCTACGGTACGTTCTTCACCTGAAGCCATGTCCTTTAATTTAAAGACGCGGTCGTTCATTTCAGATTCACCCATCGTAACCACGTATTTAGCGTTCATCTTATCGGCTGACTTAAATTGCGCTTTAGGCTTGCGGTCAAGGTAATCTTGTTCCGTCACAAAGTTCATTTGACGCAATTCATGCACAACTTTAAGAACGTCATTTTGAACGGCATCGCCAATGCCGACTACGTAGAAATCAAGTTGTTTACTTTGAAGTGAAGCTTGAGTTTCATCATTTAGAAGTAGTAACAAGCGTTCTACTCCTAAACCAAAACCAACACCTGAAACTTCTGGTCCACCTAATTCTTCAACTAGTCCGTTGTAACGGCCACCAGCACAAATGGTTACATCCCCTTTTCCTAAAGGAGAATCAGCAATCATGATTTCAAAGATAGTGTGGTTATAATAATCTAAACCACGTACCATTGAAGAATCAACAACGTACTCAACACCTAAAGTGTCAAGTTCTTCTTTCACACTTGTAAAATGCTTTTGGGCATCTTCTGTCAAATAGTCCAAAATTTCTGGAGCATTTTCAACAATCTTTTGGTCATTTTTATCCTTGCTATCTAAAACACGTAAAGGATTCTTATGGAGACGTTCTTTAGAATCATCACTTAGTTCTTCAAAATGAGGTTCTAAATAATCGATCAAAGCCTGACGATAAGCATCCCGACTTTCCTTATCACCTAAAGTATTGATAACTAACTTCAAACCTGAAACATTCAATTTTTTAAGGAAATCCATTCCCATCATAATTGTTTCAACGTCGATCTTAGGACTGTCACTACCAAATGCTTCCACTCCAATTTGATGGAATTCACGAAGACGACCTGATTGTGGACGTTCGTAACGGAACATTGGTCCCATGTAGTAAACCTTAACTGGTTTTTGATGTTCTGGTCCATATAATTTGTTTTCCACAAAGGCACGAACTACACCTGCTGTCCCTTCAGGACGAAGTGCAATATGTCTGCCACCTTTATCATCAAAATCATACATTTCTTTGGTTACGATATCCGATGTATCACCAGCACTTCTTGAAAAAACTTCAAACTTTTCGAAAATTGGTGTACGGATTTCTTCATAATTATAAAG
>JALAGR010000155.1 GCA_022712335.1 Pediococcus sp.
AAAACGTATTTGAAAGGAATGATTTTAATGAAGGCAGTTCGCATGAATGTTTCTGGACGTGTACAAGGTGTTGGATTCCGATATACAACTAAATTATTGGCAGATCGTCTTAAAGTGGTCGGTTGGGTTAAAAATAACATCGATGGAACCGTAGATATTGAAGCTCAAGCCGAAGATTCCGTTTTAAATCAATTTATTGATGGTGTAAAAGCCTCTCCTTCACCATCTGGTCGTGTTAATAAATTAACGATTAAATCAATTCCAATATTTAATACCCAACACTTTATTGTTAAATACTAAATCCCATTGAAAAAGGACTGAAAATCAAGTATAGTTACCCTTGTATTTCTAGCACTCAGAAGGGAATTTTACGTATATTATGAAAAAGCTTAAAAGTATCTCGACGATTACCTTAATCTCGGGACTCGCATTAGTTCTTAGTGGATGTGTCCAACGTGATCGCCATGGTAACCCCTATGGTCCAATTTATGATTACTTAGCCATCCCTACACAACATTTTATGAATTATCTTTCACACTTACTTGGTGGAAGTTATGGATTAGCGATTATCCTTGTTACTTTTGTTGTTCGATTAATTTTACTTCCATTAATGTTAAATCAATCGCGTAAAGCAACGATCCAACAAGAAAAGATGGCTTACATCCAACCGCAACTCAAGGTACTTCAAGCACGTAATCAAGCTGCTAAATCTCCAGAGGAACGTGCTGCTATTAGTCAAGAAATGATGGCTTTATACAAAGATAACAACGTTAGTATGACTGGTGGAATTGGTTGTCTTCCAATTATAATTCAGCTCCCTGTTTTTGCTGCTTTATATGCAGCCATCCAATATTCTCCAGAATTACATCAAGGCCTATTCTTAGGAATCAACTTAGCTAAGCCAAGTATTTTACTAGCTGCTATTTCATTCCTAGTATATCTATTACAAGGTTGGTTAGGTACCCTTGGCGTGGCACCAGAACAACGAAAGATGATGCGTTCGATGATGATCGTCAGTCCCTTGATGATTTTATTCTTCACCTTCTCTTCACCTGGTGGATTAGGACTTTACTTCGCGGTCGGTGGAATATTTGCATGTATCCAAACCCTTGCAATCAATCTTTATCGTCCAAAGATCAAAGCTCGTATCCAAGAGGAAATGAAAAAGAATCCTCCTAAGATTATCGAACCTGATGGCCCAGTAGATCTTAAAAACGTTACGGAAGAAGCTACTGAAACTACTGACGTTATCAATGAGCCTGAAGAAAAACCAATTTCTAAACCTCAAAATAACGATCACCGTCGTAATGCAGGTAAGCAAAATCGTCATCACAACTAAAATCTAAATACAACAAAAGACCTTGGAATCTTTTTTCCAAGGTCTTTTATTTAGTAATCTTTTTCGATTTGCTGGCTTTCAATGATTGGTAATTCAATTCTAAAGATTGATCCAGAACCCACAGAACTTTCTAATGAAATATTTCCGTGATATTCTTCGGTCAATTTTTTAGCAATTGACAGTCCCAATCCATTCCCACCTTGGTCCCGACTTCGTGCTTTATCAATTCGATAAAAACGATTGAATACTTGTTTTAAGTTCTCCTCTGGAATTCCTTCACCAAAATCTTGAACGGCAATTTCGACCGTTGATTTCGTGTTCGCAGTTGAGATGTGGATTTCTTTACGATTTTTCGAGTACTTTATCGCGTTGTCTAATAAAATCACTAAAATTTGTTCCAAATGATTTCGATAAATATGGACAGTCGGTTCTCCATTGATATCATCATCCATCACAAAATTAAATTCAGGATGGATCATCTTGAAATCATTAAATACTTGATTAACCAATTGCACCACATTTGTTTTTTCATTCGAATAATTAATTTCAATTTGATCAGCTCGCGTCAAATCCAACATTTCACTGACTAGGCTTTTCATCCTTTGAGTTTCTTCTAGAGATGCCTTAATCGATTCATCTAACACTTGTGGATCATCTTTTCCCCATCGATCTAGCATCTTTAAATGTCCCTCAACCACCGCTACTGGTGTTCTTAGCTCATGCGAAACATCTTCGACAAACTGGCGTTGTTGGTCAATATAGCGTTGCATGCGGTCAATCATATCGTTAAATTCTTGTGCCAAATCTGATAATTCATCATTCGTATCAATCTTGGAAACTCTAGAATCAGTCTGCGGATCTTCCTCTAGATTACGCATTGTCTCATTGATCAACTTCATCGGTTTTAGTAAATAAGCCGTTAAGCCATATCCAAAAATTGAAATAACCATAAAAATCAATAATGATGTCAAACTAAAAAGCCATATTAGTCTTTGGTATTTATTGTTATAGTCGGCTAATAAATCAATCACTCGTACATAACCAATCACTTTATCATTCTTATTAACGATTGGAGACTGTCCAACGATAATATTTTTATTTTGATATTCTCGTCTTTTAATTGATTTTTGTTTAGAAAGTTTAGTATTTATATCAATTTTTTGGTTTGAAAAAATTGATTCTTTTTTCAAATTATAAACCGTGACGATTAAATCTCGCCTAGTTAGGCTTGCCAACAAAGTATCATTAAAACCACCATGA
>JALAGR010000020.1 GCA_022712335.1 Pediococcus sp.
GATTTTACGTGCTTTAGTATCTTTCATTATTCCCAAGTATCTCCTTCCTCAAAAGGTTCATATGGAAGTGAAATATAGAAGGTCGAACCTTCGCCTTCGCGACTTTCAACCCAAATTCGACCACCATGAAGCTGGATTACTTCTTTAGAAATTGCCAATCCCAGCCCTGTTCCACCTTGTGCGCGGGAACGAGCCTTATCAACTCGGTAGAAACGATCAAAAATGTGGCTAATGGAGTCTTTTGGAATTCCTAAACCTTGGTCAGTAATGCTCATAATGACGTGGTTGTGAGTCTCCAGTAAACGACAAGTGATAATCCCACCATCCGGAGAATACTTAATCGCATTATTCATAATGTTATCAAGTACCTGCTGAATTTTATCAGTATCAACTTCAACCCAAATGTCACGACGGGTGAAGTCGCGTTTGATTGAGTAATTTTTGTCAGGTTTATCACTATTTTTCAAAATCATATCAAAACGGTCCAAGATGTGATTGAATAATTCGTTTAAATTAACGTATTCACGATCGAGTCTAGCTGTTCCTAAATCCATTCGTGACAAGTTTAGTAAGTCGTTGATCATTCGCATCATTCGATCCGTTTCTTCTTGGGTAACTTTCAAGAAATTAGGTGCAACTTCAGGATCTTCCCACGCACCTTCAACCAATGCTTCAATGTAACTCTTCATACTCGTCAATGGAGTCCGCAATTCGTGCGAAACGTTGGAAACAAATTGCTTACGATCCTGATCGATTTTTTGTTGTTCAGTAACATCATGTAGCACACAAACGAGTCCACTAATAAAACCTGATTCTCGCTGAATCAAAGCAAACGAAGCATGCAATATTAAATCTTGCTCTTCATTTGAAAGGTCTAAAACAACTTGTTCTTGATTTTCAAGAAGGTCACGAAGTGTGAACGTTCCCCGCAAATCAAGGATATCTAAGATAGATTTACCCACAATTTGGTCATTTTCTAGATTCAAGAAATCCGTCGCCATTTCATTAACAATGGTGATTCGACCTCGACGATCCGTAGCAAGCACCCCATCAGTCATATAACCCAAAACAGAATCAAGACGACGACGTTCAGATTCTGTCGACTCTTGAGATTCTTCAACTCGCACAGAAAGCTCATTTACAGCTTCTGCGAGTTGTCCTAGTTCGTCATCCCCATAGATCTGGACTTGTCCAGAGTAGTCTCCACGAGCAATTTGAATGGTACGCTGACGCATTTCTTCGATTGGGCGCGTGATAGCACGAGAAATTAAAACAGCTAAAATCAAGCCAATTGTGATGGCAATTAAGGCCGCTGCCACAAAAATCAACGTAATGTTGTTAACGTTTTGATATACCGATTCTAAATTAGCGCGTATGTAAACAACACCCGTCAAATTATTCGTCGCTCCAGCCGTATTAATCAGCGGAACAATCGACACAAAATAACGCGTGTTAGTTGTTTTATTGTAAGAAACTTGTTGATAGGTCCGAGTATTATACATGACATCTTTGACATTGCGGTCAGTTGTTTTTTGCCCGACAATGCTTTGACTCGTACTATTACTCGTTCCCCGAATAACGCCTTTAGCATCAATCACTCGGATTTCCGTGATATTTTGGTTGTTGATATTGCCAATAATATCGGAAATTTGGGAGTTAGCACTTTTGGTATTCGTGCGCTCTAATTGCGTACTAATTTCATTTTCAACGTATGGTTGAAGCTGAACTTGAGTTTTAAACTGATTCAAGTTTTGCGTTTCAAGTTGTCGCACAAAAATAACCCCAACGACTTCCAAAGTTACGACAAGTAACATTGCAAACACTAGAGCTATTTTAAAGTTGATTGATTTGAAAAAATTCGTTCGTTTATTCATTTAATCTCCAAAAATCCTGAATTAATTAGTCACTTTCTGGATTACGTAAATAGTAGCCCACGCCACGGCGCGTAACTAGGATTTGAGGATTACCTGGTGTTTCTTCGATTTTTTCACGAAGACGACGTACAGTAACATCTACCGTACGAACATCACCAAAGTAATCATATCCCCAAACTGTTTGAAGAAGGTGTTCACGTGTCATTACTTGACCGATATGTTGTGCTAGATAGTGAAGCAGTTCAAATTCACGATGCGTTAAATCTAATTGCATCCCATCTCGTGTAACTGAATATGAATCTGAATTAATCAATAAAGCTCAAATTTTAATGTTATTTTTAACTGTTTCATCATCTTGTTGAAGTTGATCTTGGCGACGAAGGTTGGCTTTAACACGTGCTACAAGCTCACGATTAGAAAATGGCTTGGTAACATAATCGTCAGCACCAAGTTCCAATCCAACAACCTTATCTAATTCTGAGTCTTTAGCTGTTACCATGATAATTGGGATATTGTGTTTTGCACGTACTTGGCGTGCAACTTCCAATCCATCAATTTTTGGCAACATTAAATCAAGAAGGATTAAATCTGGTTTTTCTTCTTCGACTTGGGCAAGAGCTTCCTCACCGTCGTACGCAGTAACCACGTCGTAACCTTCTTTATCTAAATTAAACTTAACTATGTCAGAAATCGGTTTTTCATCATCTACTACTAAAATCTTTGGCATGTTAGCCCTCCTTGGAAGATGTATCTGCCATCAAGGTGTGTGCCACCTGATGAAAATGGTCCAATCCATTAATTTTAGTTAATTATACCATATACGTTAAATCCAATTGAGAACGCTATCTACACTAGGATTTAAATCGTTTTTACACTTTTTTAAGTTTTTTTGAACTTTTTTTTCAAAAAGTGTTGTCAGCCCTTATTTTTCGTGATACTATATTTAAGTCGAGTTGATACATATCAATTATATGGGTGGTTAGCTCAGCTGGCAGAGCAACGGACTCTTAATCCGTGGGTCCAGGGTTCGATCCCCTGACCACCCATCAAAACGAGACACACTAATCAGTAGTCACGCAGCGTAAAGCCGTGGTTACTGATTTTTTTGTGTCTAAAAATTGTTTCAACTATCAAAAAAAAACATTTAGCATTGGCTAAATATTTTTTGATGATCTTTTCTCAAACACAAACACTACTATCAACATCAGCCAAACTATTGGCATCATCATCTGATACGGACGTATAAATGCTTGAGTTATTTTTTGGTTAACAGTCTTAGTAATTAAAATCTGGTAACGTTTGATTTGATGATTAATCAACTCCACTTTATGGTTAATTGATAGGGAAAATTTGCTGTAGATAGATTTTTTAACTGAATTTGGTAAACTACGATGCTTCAAAAAGTATTGCTTAACTTGTGCATCTAATAACTTTTTCTCCATTTCACTACCAATTGCCAGGTGCTTTCGTGAAGATACCTTTTTTGTTTGATAAAGATCATGATACGTATGTTTTAATGTTTCTTTTTTTATAGATTGGTTAACAGAAAGTAATTGAACTTGCTTTTCAGCAGAATGCCAAACTTGTTGTTTAGCAATTCCTAAATTTGTTGAGAAGATTGATACAAAAATTGCAACCGCTAAAACTGTACCAATTTGTCGAAAAACGCCAATTACACTTTGCGATGCGGTCAACAACTCCCCAGTGAAATTTCCTGCACTCAGAACCGTAATTGGACCGATTATAATTCCATACCCCGTTCCAATCAACATACAGGAAATTATTAATTGCCAATAAACCGCTGGATTCATTATCGACAATCCAACATATCCGACTGCCATTGTAGTAATCCCAAGCGCAATCAGTAAGCGAGTCCCAAGTTTTTCTAAAAGTAATCCACTGATTGGCGAAAAAATAAAAACCATCACAGAAACCGGTGTAATCATTATTGCTGCTTTCAACTCTGTATACCCTTGAACTTTAGTGAAAAAGCTTGGCATTAGTACCAAAACACCCACGAAAAAAATTCCTGAAAAAACTGTAATCATTACTGAACCAATAAAGTGACGATATTTAAACAAATCCAGTCGCATCATCGGGTTACTAATCTTAGACTCGTTCCATATAAATAACCCAATTGATAGCCCAAAAATGATAAATAGTCCAATAATTCGCCAGCTATTCCAATTCCAGTCTCCTCCCTTAACCAATGCTAAAACTAGACTAAATAAAGTAACGATGGATAAAATCATTCCCGTAATATCTAAACAAGTATGGATGGTTTTTTCATGTTTAAGTGGCAACAACGTTACACATAACCCTATCGAAATAATAACTACCGGCACATTAATAAAAAAGATTCCTTGCCATCCCCAAATTTGAGTTACCATTCCACCGATAGTTGGCCCCAACGCGGCTGCTAGTCCCTGAGTAATTCCTAATACTAAAACTGCGGTATTACGTCGAGATAGTCCAAAAGCACCAATTCCAATTGACATACTTGCCGGAAAAACTATCGCAGCTCCCACACTTTGAATCCCTCTCCCAACAATTAACATACCAACATATGTACTTAAAGCTGATACTAACGAACCTATCAAAAATAAAATCAATCCCAACAAATATATTTTATTCTTCCCTAGTTGGTCCCCAATTCTACCCAAAGGAATAGTTAAAGATGCAAATGTAATTGTGTAAACATTTAAAGCCCATTGCAAAGTATTCAAATCTGTCCGTAATCCAGTCTGCATAACAGGTAAGGCAATATTCATAATGGTCGTATCAAGCATACATAGAAACATACCTAGCGCCATTGCTAGCAAAATAGCAATTTGTCTTTTTCTCAATTGATTCACCCCTAAAATAGATTATGCAAGAATAATAGGGTGTGATAAATTAAAAGTAAATAAATGGGTTACAGAAAGTGGGGTATTTGTAATACAATGTCTCCTCAAGAAATAAAAATACAAAATCTAACTAGAATTTACAAAGCATTACTAAAATTATTAGCTGAAACATCATTGAGTGATATTTCAGTTTCCCGGTTATGCCGAACAGCTAAAGTATCTCGAACTTACTACTATCGTAATTATCATTCATTTCAAGAGATTATTACGATTTATCAAACAAATATGATCAAGTCTTATTTACGAATTCTTCCCCATCATACGACGATGAACTTCACACATCTAATGACCGCTTATTTTAAGCTAATGCAAAAAAATGTTACCCAAACCAAGCTTTTAGTTGATGCGGGATTAACTTCGACCCTTGTACAAACTTTCAGTGATGTATACTACTTCCTGAGTGACCAACAAATTATCGTTTCACCAAGTGATCGTCAAGATTATAACGACTATTTTGTGTCTTACATGTCAGGTGCCGTTATCAACGTTCAAATGAAATGGATGAATCAAGGGATGAAAGAATCGCCTGCTCAGATGGGTAAAATGCTCAATGAATTCTTTTTTAATCCTGAAAAACAACTTACACGAC
>JALAGR010000156.1 GCA_022712335.1 Pediococcus sp.
GAACTACAGTATACATTTAAAATATACGAATCTTCTTTAAAACAACATTTTCTAATAAAGATTAAGTTTGACTCAACCACTTATCGAGTTACTACCGAGAGTATAGTTTTATAAAAAATTATTCATATTTTTTGCCCCAAAATCCAGTTATTCGACTAAACCAAAAAACTTCGAAGATAAATTGCATCTCTTCGAAGTTTTTTCTACTTAAAATCTCTTTTCAAACGCGCTACTAACTGTCGAGACTGTTTTACTTTAACCCTACTTTCGTAGAAATAACGTGAGACATAATTATAAAATAAAATGTCGACCGTATACAGCTGTGCCATTAGTGAAATCGTTGCAGCTACACGCAAAGGCACTTGTTCATCGGAAATCGTAGTCATTACTTGATTTGCGAGCTTAGCAAGTGTTGAATCATCATTACCTGTTAATGCAACAACTGTTATATCTAATTCTTGCGCTGCTTGGGCTAAATGAATAACCTCCGCTGTTTCTCCTGAATTCGAAATTACAATTAATAACGATTTTTCTGCTTGAACTGCCATTGAACTTAATAATAAATGTTCATCTTGAGTATAAAAAACGTACCGTCCAATTCGTGTAAATTTTTGCATAATATCTTGGGCAACTAATGCACTTGCACCAATTCCATACACATAAATTACCGGGTGCTCGTCAAATAAATCTACAGTGCGCTCAACCGCTACATCATCAAGTTGTTGGTTAGTTTGTTCGATCATATGGTTTAATCTCAAAGCTAATTTTTGTTTGATACTTTTTACGGTTTCATCGGCCGTCACTTCTTCAATCAGAGCTTGATCATCTTCTCCACTAACTGCAGCTAACTTCAATTTAAGTTCAGTAAAACCTGCCAGCCCCATACTTTTCGAAAAACGTACAACTGTTGCTGGACTAACTCCAACAGTCTCTGCCAATTCTTGTGTGTTAAGTTGTGTTACTTCACTTGGATTTTCTAAAACATATTTCGCTAATTTTTGGGCACTAGGCGATAATCTCTTCATATTTTGTTGAATTGTTAATAGAATATTCATCCCAACTAAGCCCCTTGATTTCTAATTTTTAATTTTATCATAGCGATAAAAATGGTGATCCGCAAGCGCTAATCACCATCATATCAACTATGCTATTTCTTTGGTTCATAGTTCTTAGGTAAACCAAATAGTAATGTTAGAACAAAGCCACTAATGTAAGCTGCTAATAAACCTAAAATGTAGTTAATCCAATGTCCATTTGCAATTAAAGGAATCAAAGCCAATCCTGATGGACCTTGTGCTACTGCTCCTACATTTCCCAGTAATCCAATAACTAAACCACCGATTGCTCCTCCTAAACAAGCTGTAATAAATGGACGACCTAGTGGTAAAGTTACCCCATAGATTAATGGTTCTCCAATTCCACAAATTCCAGCCGGTAAAGCACCCACAATCATCTTGGCCATTCGTGGATCTTTTTTTCTTAGATATAAGTAACAAGCTGCTGCCGCACCTACTTGTCCCGCTCCAGCCATGGCAAGGATTGGAAGTAATTTGGTTGAACCAGTTTTTTGTATCATTTCGATATGGATTGGAGTTAATACTTGATGTAGACCAAACATTACCATTGGGAGGAAGCATCCAGCCAACACAAATCCCGCTACTGGTCCGCCTAGGTTCAAAACACCATTAATTGTTCCAACTAATGAGTTAGAGATAAATCCAGCGATTGGCATAATACCAAAAATTTCGATCAATCCAATTACTAACAACGAAAATGCTGGTACTAAGATAACATCTACTGCTTCTGGAACCCATTTATGTAACCATGTTTCAAGTTTCGCTAAGAGCCATACTGCAAAGATAACACCGATAATTCCACCTTGGTTTGGTGATAATGGTTGGTGAGTTAAAAAATTCATGAATGGTTGTTTAGCATCCATTCCCGATAGCATTACTACCGCACCAATTACACCACCTAAGTATTGATCTGCGCCAAACTCTTTGGCCGCTTGAATACCAGTATAAATCACTAAATATCCTAGTAAACCACTATAAATGGTATTCATAACTGCAATTACTTGAGTCCAAGTCGAACCTCCAATAATTGAAGCAGTGACTAAGTTAGTTAGAACAGAAGCAATACCAGCTATAATACCTGTACCAACCATTGCGGGAATTAATGGCACAAATATATTTGCTAAAGATTTAGTAGCCGACTTAAATTTATTTGGTTTACGTTTATACTGGGCTTTATTCTTTTTAGCAATTTCTTCTAATGTTTCACCAGAACCTGTAGCGCTCCCATCCACGGCCGCCTTATTTTCAGGGAATGGCTCGCCTAATTGAACTCCAACTCGATCGACCATCACTTTAGCAACCTTGTTCACCGTTCCTGGCCCAACAACAACTTGTAGCGTATCTTCTTCAACTATTCCTAAAACTCCGTCTACTTGTTTTAAGCCATCTAAGTCCACTTTACTTTGATCCCGAATAGTTAACCTTACACGTGTCATACAATGAATTATTTTTGCTACATTTTCTGGTCCACCAACATGATCATAAATACCGTTTGCAATACGAGTAATTTTATCTTCTGCCATTTTATTCACTCCTCTATTTAATTGCTTTACCTACAAAACCTTCTGCATTTTTTAATCTAGTTTGAGCTTCATTTGCAGAACAATCTGCTAAGATCATTACAATAGCTACTTTTGCTACATTGTTGGTTTCAGCTAAGGCGGCTAATGCTGTATCTTCGTCTGTTCCTGTAGCAATCATTACAATTCGTTTTGTACGCTCTACTAGTTTTTCATTTGTAGCACGCACATCAACCATTAAATTACGGTAGACTTTACCAATTCCGATCATCGAAATCGTTGATATCATGTTTAGCATTAATTTTTGTGCTGTACCAGCTTTCAATCTAGTTGAACCAGTCAAAAATTCCGGGCCACAATCTACTTCAACTGGATAATCAGCATGTTTACTTATTTCAGATCCTGGATTGCATGCGATTGTGGCCGTTGTAGCACCAATCGAACGTGCATAATCTAAGGCTCCAATAACATATGGTGTTCTTCCACTAGCAGCGATTCCGATTACCATATCAGTTTCATTTAACTTCAATTTAGTTAAATCTTCTGGTCCAAGAGTCAAACTATCCTCTGCTCCTTCAACTGCTACAGTCATCGCCGAATCTCCTCCAGCAATTAGACCAATAACTTCACTCGGTTCAGTACCAAAAGTAGGTACACATTCAGCAGCATCTAATACTCCTAGTCGTCCACTAGTACCTGCACCCATATAAATTAAACGACCGCCTTGTTGGAAAGCTTTAATTGTAGCTTCAATCACCTGCTGAAGTTCAGGCAGAACCGCCTTAATTGCTAATGGAACTCTCTGATCTTCTTGATTCATCACTTCTAAAGCTTCTTCAATACTCATTTCATCTAAAGCCATTGTTTTAGGATTACGTTTTTCCGTAACTAATTTTGTTAAATCCATCGTCTTATTCTCCATCTTCAATTCGAAATTTCTGCCCAGGTTCAATCCATCGTAGTAATCCTCGATCTTTGCTACAAATTTCAGCAACCACGTTTACTTTTTCATCCGCAGATAATTCATTTTTTATAATTTGTAATTCGCCCATATAACGTCCATAAAGTTGGTTATCGAGCGTTATACTTCCATAACTTCTTTTTTGTTTTTTTCTAGGTTCAACTACAAAATCACATTGTTCTCGAGCCTCTTCACTCCGAATTACATCACGCGCGACATCTTGACGTTGTTCATGAGTTTGAAAGACCAACTTGTGAACTTCAGAACTCATATCAAATTTTTTAGCATGTAATACTACAATTCGATTTTGATAGTACTCCTGATGCTGCTCTTGTGTTTTATTACTTAAACCACCATCACCAACATAAACTTCATCTACCCCTAACTGGAGAAGATCTAATTCTGCAGCAAGTGGATTTTGATAACGATGTTCTTCCAACGTTGGTAATCCTTGATAAAGCGGTCCTCTTAGATTAGCATCGCCAGCCACAAAGGCTACCACTTTAAATCCCCAGTGTTTTAATTGATTGTTCTTTTGCTCAAACCATTCTCGCCCTAAACCTGTTTCTGGACGAGGGTAATAATTATGCCAAGCTTCTAAGTTCTTAAAATCTGCATCAGCATTCTGAAGTTCAGTGATTTCATCTGAAGTTAAAGTACTAGCATTTAAACTCACTGTCATCTCATGCGAAATTTCAGCAATTTTCTGCATTGAAATTCCGTAATCCATACGTAAACCAGTTACTCCTATCGAGCGAAGCGCTTTCAAGTTTTGCAACGAGAAACCTGCTTGTTCAAGTGCATCATTAGAAATATCGATCATCAATTTCAATCCTAATGATTTAGTTGTTTTTGCCAATGCCAATAATCGTTCATGGTATTGTGATGCATCATCTTCAGGGATGTGCATCGAAGTGAAAACGCCTTTAAAATTATGTAATTTCATTTGTTTCAAGTACTCATGGTCACTTTGCGAAAGTACTTCATTCATGAATATAGAAAAACCTGCCATTATGAAACCCCTTTATTTTTTTAGGATACATTAAATATATACTCAAAGAAATAAAATTTCAACTTATTTTTAAAAATAAGTAATAAAAAGAAATAATATTTCTTTATTGTATAAAAAAAGCAACCACAGTCGCTAATTCCACTGTGGTTGCCTTCATAAATTTAATTATTTTTTCTTACTTTTCATTGCTCGACGTTTTGCTTTTTCAATCGCCTTACGTTTTGCTTTTTCAGTTTGAATTTTTTCTTCACGTTCTTTTTGAATCTTAAACGGATTTTGAATTAAAAGAGTTTGTCCAACTTGGAAAAGGTTAGTTACCACCCAGTATAATGTAATCGCTGCTGGGAAGTTCAAAGCTGTAATCAAAATTACTAATGGCATACCAAAAGTCATTGCTGAGGTCATCCCATTTTGAGAACCTGCTGGTTGTGACTTCATTGATAGCCAAGTACTCATAAATGTAAATAATGCAGCTAGAACTGGCAAAATAAAATAGGGATCCTTATCACTCAATTGCAGCCAAAGGAATGTTCCTTCTTTTAACACCTGTGTACGGCTCACTGCCGCATACAAAGCATACATAACAGGCAATTGAACAATTAGAGGTAAACATCCAGCCATTGGATTCACACCGGCTTCAGCGTAAAGCTTTTGTTGCTCTTCGCGTAGCTTTTGTTGGCTTTCAGTATCTCGTGATGAATACTTCTTTTGAAGTTCTTTTAACTTGGGTTGAAGTTCAGCCGTCTTCATTGTTGTTTTAGTTTGATAAATCATCAATGGTAAGATGATAATTCGAATTAAAACAGTGAAGATAATGATCCCCCAACCGTAATTTCCACCGCACAATTTTGATAAGTAGATAATAAACTTCGAGAAATTATAAACAATTACGCCATCCCAAATCCCAGTACTGTGACTAGTGATGGGCGCCGTGCTACACGCAGTTAATATGAACGATAACGCCGCAACACTCATCAGCGCCATGTTTCGTTTTAAATGTTTCACTATTCTTCCTCACTTTGTTTTGAAGCAAACAACCCTGCTAGCTTAAAAACATGTTCCAATTGTTGTTTTACTTCTTTCATTGGTAATCCAGAAGCTTGTGGCTGAGCAATAACTAGAAAATCGACGTCTTGACGCAAAAGGGGCTTAAATTCCAAAATGCTTTGACGAATTCGACGTTTCGTATAATTTCGCATTACCGCATTACCGATTTTTTTACCAACGGAAATACCAACCCGAAAATGAGGTTGTTCTGGTTTGTCCATCACGTAAACGACAAATTTTTTATTTGCAAATGAATTGCGGGTTTCAAAAACTTTTTGAAACTCAAGTTCTTTTTTGATTCGATACGACTTTCGCATTATTTCTCTCCACAACCTATATATAAA
>JALAGR010000157.1 GCA_022712335.1 Pediococcus sp.
ATATAACAGACGTTGTAATAATAATAACTACTAAGTAATCGTCTGTAAATACAAAATGTAAAGATTTTTAAAAGGTTTTCACAAATCGTCCACTATATATTGTGGTACGGCCCAAAATATGTTAAAACGATTTACCTATAGACTCCAGAACGCTTCTACCGCTTTTTGTAAATCGCTTACAGAGTATATTTTTTGATACTTTTTCCAGTGCCAAGGAAATAAATTTAAATAGCGCGATGTTACAAATCGCTGATCCATTAACACAATATTTCCTCGATCATGGCGAGTTCGAATTAATCTTCCCGCCGATTGGAGAACATGATTCATCCCTGGCAATTGATATGCGTATTCAAAGCCATGTCCATTTTTATCATCAAAATAATCTTTCAAAAGATTTCTTTCGATACTCAATCCTGGCAATCCTACACTGACGATACCAACCCCAATTAATTGTTCGTTGACTAAATCAATTCCTTCAGAAAAAAGTCCTCCTAAAACTGCAAAACCAACCAGTGTTCCCGACCGCTCCGTTCGAAAAGCATCTAAAAACGCGGTTCGTTCTTCCATACTCATTTGATTAGTTTGAGTTTGAACTTCAATTTCGGGATGCATTTCATGAAAAGCATCCGCAATTTGATTTAAATATGCGTATGACGGTCCAAAAATTAGGTAATTTCCTTCTTTAGCTTCCACCAAAGTCGCAATAGAAGCAATGATATTGGGCAAGCTATGTTCACGAGCTGCGTACCTTGTGTCAATGTAATTGGTAATCAAAATATTTTGTTGTTGCTGATTAAATGGTGAAGCCATACGTAACGATAATCCATCTTTACTTCCGAGCGTTTCTTGATAATATTCCACTGGGGACAGCGTTGCTGAAAAGAAAACTGCACCCCTTCCTTTCTTCAAAGAAGCGTCTAAATATGGACTAGGATCTAGAATCTGTTCTTCAATTTTTATACCATCATCGGTATCTTGGATTAAAACTCGATAGCTTTCATCAAAAAATTCACTAATTTTAACGTACGCATTATTCGCAAAAAATAAGTCTAAAATCGTACTGGTCAAATCCGTGTCAGGTTGTTTAGTTAACCATTCGCGCGTTACTTCATTGAAGTTCAACATCGCTTTTTCTAGACCATCGAGCGGATTATATTCCACCATATGGTCCTCAGCTTGGTTTTCAAACGCCTGATGAATCAATTCAAATTCATTATCGAGCTGTGATAATCGACGCTTGACTTGCTTCGAATCAACATCACCTTTAGCTGTTTGAAACAGTTCTTGAGCCTTAACGACCAAGGCGTGTTCCACCACAGCTGAGTACATCGCCCGCGAACGCGACACTAAGTTATGCGCTTCGTCGATTAAAAAGAAGTTATTTTTATCTTCCATCGTGAAGAAGCGTTGTAAATAGACCATTGGATCAAATAGATAATTGTAATCACCAATAATTAAATCGCAAAATAGCGATAAATCTAGTGAAAATTCAAACGGATCCAGCATGTGTTTTTTAGCATAGGATTGAATCACCGTTTTATCGAATCGGTTCTCATGAGCTAAAGCATCTTCAAGCCCGTCTTTAATACGATCGTAGTAACCAATCATGTACGGATTTTCTTCTGGCTTCATATCGACTTCTTCTGGAAAAGTGATGCGGTCTTTGGCTGTAATAGTGATACTTTTAAGCTTTAGTCCATCCTTTTCCATCAGTTCCACAGCTTCTTCAGCGACATGTTGGGTACTCTGCTTAGCTGTGAGATAAAAAATTCGTTCAATTTTTTCTTCACCAAGTGCTTTTATCGTTGGAAACATCGTCGAAATCGTCTTTCCGGTTCCCGTTGGTGCCTCCACAAATAAACGTTGCTCCGTCAAAATCGTCTTATATACCGCCACTGCTAGATCGCGTTGACCATTTCGATATTCTGGAAATGGAAATTCCAATTTTCGGGCTGCTTGATTCCGTTTACTACGCCAATCGTTGCGTAATTTGACCCACTTTTCATATTGTTCAACTAAATCATCAAAAAAAGCGGACAATTCATCTCGCGTGAATTCTTGCTGTTTTTCAACAATATCGTCTGTCGGACGTTGATAGTACGTGAGTTGAATGGTTACTTTTTCAAAATCTAAGTCTTGCGTTAGGATTGCGCCATAAACTTTAGCCTGACTCCAATACAATGTTTTAGTATTTTCGCTTAGCTCATCAAAAGTTGGATCAGAAGTTTTAATTTCCTCAATAAATAAGTCATCGCCAATCACCACTCCATCCGCACGTCCCTCAATGGTAAATTCTTCGCCATCCATTTCCACTATCCGTTTGACGCTATATTCTTTTTCATAATCTTCATCACGCCGGTTTTGTAGCTTACGATGGATTCGGGCGCCCTCTAGAGCTGTATTTTGACTATTCATCGACGCATTTAAGTCACCCATTCGTAAAATAAATTCAACTAGTTGACGAATTCCAATTTTGGTCACAGCCATTCAACTCACCTCCTATTCTTAACTTTTCTATTATCCCACAAAATCCTTAAAGATATCCTCCTATAAAAACGTATCTACTACTTGTAACCCAATTTTAGGAGGATCTTTATGCACACCAAATTATTATTGTTTAGCACCACCGTTTTACTGGGAATGGCCTTCGGAATCCACGGCGTTTCAGCTCACGGTTGTCCGCCAGAGCCAACTTCAAATTCCACTTCACCTTCAGCTGAAGTTCAAACCGAACCACTCCAATCACACTTAAGCTCCCCTACTTCTTTTGGAGCGATTCAGAATGTGCTATCTCAACACATGGGTCAACCCTATCTTTGGGGCGCAACTGGTCCAACGGCGTTTGACTGTTCTGGCTTAACCCAGTTCGCTTATAAACAAGCTTTAAATATTAATTTAAATCGGACGGCCGAACAACAGTTTAATCAGTTTCGCCACGTTAGTCACAATCAAGTCCACCCGGGAGATTTAATTTTCTTCTCTTACAATGGTGGACTTTCGATCGACCACGTCGGAATCATTGTTGAAGGTCAAAATATGATGGTGGACGCTCAAAATCATGGTGTTGTCCGCGAATGCTACATGGCACCTTGGTGGCAAGGCTTCATCGCCGGATACGCCCGTGTAATTGAATAAATAAAAAAAGAATTCCGTTTGGAATTCTTTTTTTATTATCCAAAATGACGCTTCCACCAACCTTGTTTAGGTTGATCAAGAATCTTTTGGTTCTTTTCAGCTAATTCGTCAATCTTTTGTTCGAGCTTGACGTTTTCTTCGTGGTAACTTTGATTTTGTTCTAAAACCTTCGTCAAAAGTTCCTTAAGATCAGCCATGTCTTTACTTTGAGAAGCAATGAAACGTTTCATAGATTCGTCGATAACAGCCGGTGCATTTTCTGAACCAGTAGCATCTTCAACTTCTTCGCCATCTTCACTACTATTACCATCGTTCATCCCTAACGTAGCTTGAACAGCTTGTTTTAAGGTATGACGATCACCTAATAGTTCGTTCATTTTAGCAAGAACTTCCATATCTTCTTCAGAATAAATTCGACGTCCACGACCATCGTGTTGGAACTTATGCCCACTGCGTTCCATTTCCTTAGCCCAGTTACCTAAGGTGGCAAGACTACCAATTCGTTCTATTTTTTCGACAACATCTGAACCTGTAACATATTCATCTGCTATAATATCTTTTGCCATTTTTTCACCCACTTTGAACTTAATTTTACTACATAATTTGTAACAATTGAAGTACGATTCTAGTTAAATAAACTCCTACCTGTCAGCATTACTACTATTTTTAGCTTTCATTCGAGCTAATTGAAATAAAATTAGCCCCAAAAGCTCAAACCAAAAAATCAACCATGCCAACGGAGCATAACTTCGTGCCCCCATTACTCCTGCCAAAGGCGAAGCAAGTGCGCCAATGATATTCATCAATAAACCTAAAACAGCCGAAGCTGCTCCTGCGTTCGTGCGTCCACCAATGTTCATTGCCATTGAGGTTGCCACCGTATTAACGACTCCCACACAAAATACAGCAATAAATAACGGAATAATCACTAAAATTGCAGTCGGCTGTACTAATAAACTCCCGACCAAAAGAATTCCAGCAAACATTCCACCAATTAATCCACCATTCAAAATATCACTGTCACTAATTCGTTTTGGAAGATATCCTGGTAAGTTATTACCTAAGATAATTCCCAAACCGTTAATTGCGTACAACATGCTAAATTGGCCTACGGTCATGTGAAAATAAGTTTGGAATACAAATGAAGATGCCGAAATATAACTAAACAAAGATCCGAAAACCAATCCTTGTGTCAACGCAATTAGCATGAAGCGACGCTTGCCAAACATGGAACCTAATGACTTAAACGTTTGTCCCAATGTCAAACTTCCATTATCTGTAACCGTAAGTGTCTCGGGTAAAGTAAATATCACGCCGACTACTACTAAGATACCGATGATAAATAATAGCGCAAAAATTCCTTGCCACTGAACAATTGGTAAAAGCACTCCACCAATAATCGGTGCAATAATTGGGAATGCACCATTAACAGCCATCAACATTGCATAAAATTTAGTCAACTCATGCCCACTAAACATGTCTCTGGCGACTGCTCGAGAAAGCACTTGTCCCGTCGACCCTGCTAATCCCTGAATCAATCGGATAAAGATAAATACATAAATATTGCTAGTAAAAATTAAAACCAGCGACGTTATTGCATATAATCCAAATCCGACCATCAATGGAATTCGTCGTCCAATACGGTCACTAATCGGCCCCACAATCAGCTGTCCGACCGCCAATCCTATCAAACAAAACGTAATGCTTAACTGGAGGGTCGATGCAGACGAATGAAAAGCTCGTTGCATTTCAGGTAGTCCCGGCAAATACATATCCATTGATAATGGACCTGTAGCACTGATGGTTCCCATAAAAATTATAAGCCACCATTTCCTAGCGGTCGACATCGACATCTTCTTATCCATAAATACCAATCTCCTTCTTTAACACTTCAAATTCAAGTGTAACGAAAATTATATTAAAATCACACATCAAATTTTGTTATCCTTAGTATGTTAGAATTGTTAGTTGACACATAAAATCGAGGTAATCATGAATAATAAAGAA
>JALAGR010000158.1 GCA_022712335.1 Pediococcus sp.
ATACGTCATTACATATAACGGATCAGTAATCGAATCAGTGACTGGTGAAGTGATTTCTAGTCATGAACTATCCAATTCAATTTATCGTGCAATTGATGAATTTTCCAAAGCAAATCACGTTGCTTATGATGTACTCGATCGTGATAGTGTTATTTATACTAGTAACCTCGATATTAATCGTTTCACCGTCGTTCAAGCATGGGAAAATCAGGCGGGACTCTTCATTAAAACTCCCGAGCAGCTTCCAAATGATTTCACCATTACTAAAGGTCTTTTTGTGGGTGAAACGGATGAATTGAATCAGGTCGAAAATGCTGTACGTACGGCTTTTGAAGAGCAATGCTACGTAGTTCGTGCTGCAGACAATTTTCTTGAAGTCATGCATAAAAATGTAAATAAAGGCGCAGCTTTAAAAACATTATCTGAAAAATTAGGTATTGCTCCAACCGAAATTATCGCATTGGGTGATGAACAAAATGATATCCCGATGTTTGATTTTGTTGGAACAGCAGTCGCTATGGCAAATGGCTCCGATTTAGCTAAGGCTCACGCTGATTTTGTTACTAATTCTAATGACCAAGATGGGATTAAAAATGCCCTTGAAAAGTTAGTTTTCAACTAAATTCATCACAACTGAAAATTCAAAAGAAAAAAACAAATAACTCCCCCTTTTTTAGTTGAATAGAGCTATAATGTGAGTAAACAATAGTTTCGGAAAGGAATGGTTGATATGATTACAAGAATTGATGATTTAAAAGAACGTGTTAATAACAAAACTCCTAAAATCATTGTTTCAAAGGAGTTGCTCGCTCGAAAAGGCTCTGCGGAAAATTCTCCATGGGTTGATGTGGGCTTTTCAGGATTCGCTGGAATCATTAAGACCTCATCCCTTTTCTTTATGTCTTTCTTCTCTAAAAAATGGGATAAAGATTACGTTCAAAAGAAATTGCAATATCGTTACTCCGCAATTTTAGAAGATGAAGATTCAATCACGTTTAACCTTAATCAATAAACTAAACACGAAGCTCGCTGTCATTAACTAGATGGCGAGCTTTTTTATGTCTTATTTACCTTTACAATTAAAATTATTTGGACTAAACTGAAATTACATGCGAACGTAGTTTAGTGGTAAAATTCAAGCTTCCCAAGCTTGTGTCGCGGGTTCGATTCCCGTCGTTCGCTTTTTAGAAGGTTTTGATAATAGATTAAAAATACTGTAACCCATTGAAGCATTGGTGTTACAGTATTTTTATTATCATATCCTTTAAACTTAGCTGAACCCCAACTTTTCCCAAACACTACAAATCAAAAATCACCCAATCACAGGATTGGGTGATTTTTTCGTAGGAGGTATTTCTTATATAACTGTCTTTTGTTTTTAAATCTCATCGATCAATTTATCACGATCAATATGCTTTAGTACATTTCGTTTCACTTTAAAAAATCCATCGATACTCATTCTTTGTAATTCTTGGTTCAATGAAGATCTGGTCACATGCAATATTTCTGAGAAAACTTCTTGTGAAACTGGAAACTCAACTTCATAATTTTCAAGATTTTCCTCAGCTAAAATCCCACTACTAATAATCCAATAAGCAACGCGCTCTCGTACCGTCTTATAGCCTAAACAAGTAATTATTCGTTGATTTTCCATGCCTCGCTTGGCTAATTGGTGAATATACATTTTTGAAAAATCATTATCTTCAAGAACCACTTTGGAAAAAAGTTCAATTGGGATCCAACAAATTCGACAATGGTTAATTGAACCTAAATTGTACGTAAACCTTTTATCACCTGAAAAATGTAAATATTCTAAAATTATACTGTTTGGACCAAAAATTGACTCACACATTTCTTTACCATATTTAGAATAGATAATCGCTTTTAGGTAGCCTTTGAGTACTATTCCAATTTCAGTAATCAGTGTTCCTGGAGTTTTAACAATAATATTTCTTTTATAATCTTCAATTCTGTAGTTTCCATCAATCAGTGGGTGCTTCAAAATACTATTAACAAAGTCGCGCTGCTCCATCAGGACTCCCTCCTGTCTACGTGCTACTTCAGGGCGTCATCCAAGAAATCACAAACATCATCGTAATCACGTTCTCCGTTGAAACGTTGAAGTTCTTTTCCATTCTTAAAAATAGCCACAACTGGAATTCCAGCGATTTTATGTTGCTCAGCCAACTTGGTTTCAATATCAATATCGACATAATGAATTACAAATTTACTCTCGAAATCTTCTTTCAATGCTTCTTCCAAGACTGGATGCAATGCTTTACAATGGACACACCTTTCAGCACCAAATAATACTAAAACTGGTTTATCCTTTACTCCAAGAACTTTCTCATCGAAATTATCAGTCGTTAATGGTTCGAAGAAATCTTTATCAACATCGAATACCTTTTCTTTGTTAATTGTATCATCTTCGTCATCAGTCGCAACACACAGCGCCACGTCAGCGTAGTATGGCAAGGTTCCCTCTACGTCGACAACCTTCTTTGCCCCTAACTTACCAGCTCCTGGAACTCGATACGTTGTGTTATCAATTGGTTCAATCGCCACTTCTTTTGGAGTAGGTTCTTGAGGCACATAGTCATACGGATAACGGTAGGCACGATAGATCATATTATTTGTAGGCTGACCAGGCTCTGAATGTGAATAGTATGGCGAAATCCATTCCCAAACAATTTCTTTTTCGTTTGTAACTTCGATGATTCGCCCATCTGAACCTTCATCAATTAGCGTATTGCCATTTGGTAAACGCTGGGCTGAAGAAACGTATGGACTATAGAACTTGCTTGCATCAACTGGAATCGCATGCCCGAAGTCTTTGGGGGTCACTTCCCAAACTACTTTCAAAGTCGTTGGTTCAAATTCAATAATCCGCGTGTAATCACGAGTAGCATTCTTAGTCCCAATTGGTGATGCTGGATTTGGAACACCATATCCAGCCCAACCACCATTATCAAATACCAACAAGTTTCCCTCTCCTGGTAATCCTTTTGGAATCATGTGTAAATGATGTTGTCCAATAATCCATCCTAATTTTTTCAATTCTGGCGATGCATTGAAATCAGGACCAATCCTCCAAACGATCTTTCCAGTATCCTTATCCAAAATAGCTAGAATATTCGCTTCACGACTATCAAAAATGATATTAGTTGGTTTAAAACGTTCATCCCCCGCGTCATACCATTTATTAGGTCCTAAATAACTCATACAATTAACATGCAAGTAGTCGCCGACCCCACCATCAGAAGAACGCATATTAGGATCACGGAATAAAACATTCTTGGCAGCTTCATCAAAACCTAATTCGTCAAAGTGTTCATTAATCGACCATTGCCAAATAATATTACCTTCCCAATCCACTTCGTACATAATTTCATCCAACAAGCGTTTGTCTGAAATTTTTGGATTATGAATTGTTTGATGTCCCAAAATTAGCGTGTTACCTGAAAGTGGTTTAGCTTCTTGTCCAGGAACATAATATCCAACTGGATTTCCTTCTCGTTGAAAATCATGATGTGATCTTGCCATCCAACGGTGATCACGTCCCGGATCGTCAATTTTTTCCAGCTTATCAAATTCCCAAACGATGTTGCCATCGTAGTCGATTTCAATTAAATTGACCCCATCTTGCATCCCATAATCTGGATGACGATTTCCGGATGTACCCATTACGTAACCGCCTTTTAATAATTTAGGTGGCATTGCATGCATATTCCAACGCCGAATTTCATTTCCGTTCATATCAAATAGTAAGACACCATCATTGATCAATGGCACGATTGTGTACCCATTAAAACATTTTTCTGGTTTATAAATTGTAGTTCCGTGTGGAAATACTGAAGGTTGTCCCATTTTATTCACCTCTATTATTTAATTCATCCAAGTTTTTAACAATTTTTACTAACTGTCCATTTTCATATAAAGCTGCCGAGACCGTTTGCTTCAGTTTCAATTTATTGAATAAAATTGTCTGACGAGAGACATCCTGGCGATAAACTTTATAAAGTTTCACCAAATCATTTTCAAACTCAGTTGCCTGATCAATATCCTCTGTTTCGTAAGGATTAAAGAAAACAAAAGCTACTCTAGAATCTTGGCCGTTCAAAATTTGATTTAGCTGTTTCTCTTCTGAAATATATCTTTCAGCAGCAACTACTGCACAAGCCCCATCTCCGCAAGCTGTGATAACCTGTTTCAGATAGTTGTCAGTACAATCACCAATCGCATATAATCCTGGTAAATTGGTTTCTTGTTTATCATTTACGTGAATGTAGCCATGGTCATTTATTTCAACTACACCTTTAACTAAATTAGTTTGAGGCGTCATTCCAATGAAGAAAAATACGCCTTTAGTGGGGTGTGGCGTTAATTCGCCTGTTTTAACGTTTTTAACGACCACTTCTTCAACTTTTTCATCCCCTTTAATTTCTGCCAATGTAGAATTCCAGATAAAATTAATTTTGGGGTTATTCTTAATGTTTTTAGCAGCAACCTCATTGCAGTCTAAGATTCCTTCGTCATGAAGAACCACGATACTGATTTTTTTAGCAAATTTAGATAAATATTCAGATTCTTCAATTGCTTGGTCGCCCGCACCCACGACGTAAATTTCCTGATTTTCGAAAAACTCAGCATCACATGTGGCACAGTAAGAAACTCCTTGACCAACAAATTCCTTTTCACCATTAATATTTAATTCTCTGGGTACAGTACCTAAATCAAGAATCACGGTTTTAGCTTTAAAATCTCCCCGTCTTTTGGTTGATACAATAAATCCATTTTTTGTAGGTTGGACTTTAGTTACCGTCGTTCGCTTTAATTCAACGGTGGCACTATCCTCAGCATGCTTTTTGAAAGTTTCCATTAAGTGATTGCCTGAGTCCAACTCCACTCCTGGATAATTTTTAACTTCTGCCGTTTCCGTAATCCGTCCACCATAGCCACTTTTTTCAATTAATAATGTCTCTAATTCAGCGCGTCCAGCGTAAATGGCTGCAGTCAATCCACCTGGACCCCCGCCAACAATTAGGACATCATATTCTTTATCCATTTCTCGACACTCCTTTGAATCCTACTTTTTCAGAACTAGTTTGTTTTTCACGTTTAAACACCCATAAGAGACAGACTAAAGTAAGTAAAATACAGTAATAACTGGAAACAAAAATCTCAAATGGATTAACGTTGATCCGTCCAAAACCGGTTACATTTATTTGATTAGTTAACGTGATTGCCCCCATTACAAACGCGCTGTTAACTGGAATTATAGCCGTGATGGTTGTCGCTGCCCCTGTCAATAGATACGAACGCTTATTGGGCGAAATATTAGCACTCTGGCCGATTTTGTCCGCTACATTACTAAAAAGTAAAATAGCAGGTAGAACGCATCCCGAAAGTAAAATATTGATTACTCCAATGCTTAAAACCAAAACTAGCTCTGCACCAATGGGCGTTTGAATCGCCTTTTTCTTTAATGTCCACTCACACAACATATCTAAACATCCGGACTCCACCGCCACCGCAATCATCCCGAATAATAATATGGACGAAATGACAATATCCGTCATGCTAAAAGTTCCATCAACTAGTATTCCCAATAGTTCATGTTGCTTATTGACCATTAAGATATCTTGTAATCGGAAGTTTCCCATTACAACGCCTAAAACGAGACCAATCACCGTTGCATATGATAATCCGAGGAATAAATCCTTTTTAATAAAACTAATCACCAATAAAATAATGATCGGGATCAACATGATTAATCCTTTACCATCCGCACTTTGATTAATTACGGCAAGTTGATGCGGATCAATCGTTACACCTGTTGCTCCAGACATATAAAACAGAACCGCACTGACCAACGCCGTAATAATCAAGTATGGGCTCCGCTTTTTCATTACTGCTTGTAAATCAGCAGATTTGTGGCACCGATCGTGTTGTGTATCAATGGTAGTATTAATTACCTGTGAACTTGGTGACATCGCATCACCAAAAAATACTCCACTTAAAATCGCTCCAATTAAAACGGCCGCCTTCGCTCCTAGCATGACCCCAGGTGGATAAAAAATCGGAACTACCGCAAATA
>JALAGR010000159.1 GCA_022712335.1 Pediococcus sp.
CATGTTCAACAACTACGAGAGTATTACCCAAATCACGCATCTTTTTAAGCGAACTAATCAAACGGTTATTATCACGTTGATGCAATCCAATCGAAGGTTCATCTAAAATATAAAGCACTCCGGAAAGGTTAGAACCAATTTGAGTTGCCAAACGAATCCGCTGAGCTTCTCCACCAGAAAGGGTTCGTGCTGAACGACTTAATGTTAGATACTCTAACCCAACATTACGTAGGAAGTTTAACCGATCTTTGATTTCTTTTAAAATTGGTGTGGCAACTGCTGTATCTTGTTCTGAAAAACTTAGATTACTAAAAAAGTCCAGCCCACTATCAATTGGAAATGCTGATACTTCAGCAATATGCTTGCCATCGATTTTTACAGATAATGCTTCACGGTTCAAACGGTATCCATGACAAGTTTGACACGTTAGTTCACGCATATATGAACGCATTTGGTCACGAGTAAAATCACTATTGGTTTCATGGTAACGGCGATCAATATTAACGATTACGCCCTCAAAGACGGAATCAACATCCCGTACTCCACCAAAATCATTTTCATAATGAAAGTGGAATTTTTTACCTTTTGAACCATATAAGACCAGCTCTTGATCTGCTTTAGATAAGTCTTCAAAAGGAGTATCCATATCAATTCCAAAACTTTTAGCAGCTTGTTCCAACAACGTTGGATAATATTGAGAACTAATTGGATTCCATGGCGCAATTGCACCCTCACGCAAAGTCTTCGATGGATCTGGAATTACTAAATCTGAATCCACCTCAAGTTTAACTCCTAAACCGTCACAGTCAGGACAAGCTCCAAATGGGGCGTTAAATGAGAATAGACGTGGTTCTAATTCCCCAACTGTAAATCCACAAATTGGGCATGAATAATGTTCTGAAAAGAGGATAGGTTCTTCGCCAATTACATCTGCAGTCGCATAACCTTTACTCAAACGTAATGCGGCTTCGAACGAATCAAATAAGCGAGAACGAATTCCATCTTTTACAACAACTCGGTCCACCACGATATCAATTGTGTGCACCTTGTTCTTATCTAGTTCCGGAATTTCTTCAACATCCATGGTTTCATCATCAACACGAACTCGGACGAACCCTTCGCGTTTGATTTTTTCAAAAACCTTTTTGTGTTGCCCTTTTTTAGCACGGACAATTGGTGAAATAATTTGCACTTTAGAACGTTCTGGCAAACTTAAAACTCGATTTACCATTTGCTCAACCGTTTGACTGGTAATCAAAGTCCCATCATTCGGGCAAATGGGTTCCCCTACTCGCGCCCATAATAGACGCAAATAATCATTAATTTCGGTAACCGTTCCGACCGTGGAACGGGGATTTTTAGACGTGGTCTTTTGATCAATTGAAATTGCTGGACTTAATCCATCAATTGAATCGACATCTGGCTTATCCATTTGTCCTAAGAATTGACGCGCATACGCTGATAAGCTTTCAACGTAACGCCGTTGTCCTTCAGCATAGAGTGTGTCAAAAGCCAGCGAGCTCTTACCAGATCCAGAAAGACCAGTTACTACCACCAACTTATCACGTGGAATCGTAACATCAATATTTTTTAAATTATGTGCTCTCGCACCGTGGATAACGATTTTATCATTTGCCAAAAAGGGAATCCTCCTAACCAATCTGTGCTTTCAATTCTAGAACAGTGTCTCGTAAATTAGCGGCTTTTTCGAAGTCGAGCTTCTTAGCTGCTGCTCGCATTTGTTCTTCTAAGTTTGCAATCATTTCTTTTTGATCTTTGCTGTCCATGTCGGCAAAATCAACATCCAAGAAATCATCTTTTTTACCCTTATCATCAGTTTCATTAGTTGAAGAAATCAATGATCGAATATCTTTCTTGATGGTATGTGGCGTAATACCATGCTCTTCGTTGTATGCTTCTTGGATCGCACGACGACGAGCCGTCTCATCAATCGTTTCTTGCATTGATTTTGTCACGTGATCAGCATACATAATAACGTGTCCATTTTCATTACGAGCAGCACGTCCAGCCACCTGAATCATCGAACGCGTATTACGAAGGAACCCTTCCTTATCAGCATCGAGAATCGCAACTAGCGATACTTCAGGTACGTCGATTCCTTCACGTAGTAAGTTGATTCCGACTAAAACATCGTACTTACCAACTCTTAAATCACGGATAATCCGTGTTCGTTCTAACGTCTTAATATCACTATGCAAGTATGCGACTTTAATTCCCATATCCTTCAAATAGTCGGTTAAATCTTCCGCCATCTTCTTAGTTAACGTTGTAACAAAAATCCGTTCGTCCTTCTCAACTCGTTGGTTAATTTCACCCAATAAGTCATCCATCTGTCCCATGATTGGACGAACTTCAATATTTGGATCCAACAAGCCTGTCGGACGAATAATTTGTTGAACAACATTATTAGTTCGTTCGTTTTCGTAATCACCTGGCGTAGCTGACATATATACAACTTGATTAATATGTTTTTCAAATTCTTCAAGCTTAAGAGGACGGTTATCTAATGCACTCGGCAATCTAAATCCGTAATCCACGAGTTGTTGCTTACGTGCACGGTCACCATTGTACATCCCTCGTACTTGCGGCATCGTTACGTGGGATTCATCAACAACTAATAGGAAATCATCTGGGAAGAAATCTAGCAAAGTATATGGTGGTTCACCTGGTTTTCGCCCATCCATATGTCTAGAATAATTTTCAATCCCGTTGGTGTAACCCATTTCCTTTAGCATCTCAAGGTCATACGTCGTTCTTTGACGCAAACGTTGTGCTTCAAGAAGTTTTCCTTCACCGTCTAGTTCTTCTAACCGAACCTTTAATTCTTCTTCAATTCCTTTGATGGCATGTTCCATTCGTTCATCATTGGTCATAAAATGGGTCGCTGGGAAAATTGTGATATGATCTCGGTCACCGATAATTTCACCAGTCAAAGCATCCATTTCACGCATGCGGTCAATTTCATCTCCAAAAAATTCCACTCGAATCGAATGGGCGTCATTGGCAGCTGGGAAAATCTCAACAACATCCCCATGCACCCGAAAACGGCCACGTTGAAAATCAATGTCATTACGATCGTATTGAATATCCACTAGTTCTCTTAAAAGTTTGTTACGATCAATCTCTTGACCTACTCTTAAAGTCAAGGCTTGATCTTGGTATTCACGTGGATCACCCAAACCAAAGATACTTGAAACAGAAGCTACTACAATCACATCATTGCGTTCAAGGAGTGAACTCGTAGCTGAATGACGTAATTCATCAATTTCATCATTAATTGATGAATCTTTTTCGATATACGTGTCACTCGATGGCACATAAGCTTCCGGTTGATAATAATCGTAGTAACTGACAAAATATTCGACCGCGTTGTTAGGGAAAAACTGCTTGAATTCACCATACAATTGTCCCGCCAGCGTCTTATTATGAGACAAAATCAAAGTCGGTTTATTAACTTTTTTGATTACATTAGAAATCGTAAAAGTTTTCCCCGTTCCGGTTGCCCCTAATAGAATTTGTTCCTTTTCGCCACTCTCAATTCCTGCCACTAGTTCTTTGATAGCAGTCGGTTGATCACCAGTTGGCTGGTATTTAGAAACTAATTCAAACTCACGGTTGTTTTCACGTTTAATCATTCGTTTTCCCCCGTTCACACAAAATGACTGAGATTGAACCGATCGGGATCAGTCCTCAGCCATTTCCTCAAATTATATTTACTCGAAATTAACTACATTTATTTTATCACACCGAACATACTTTCGCTATTTTTAACTACGCGATAATTGCCCGACTAATTCGTTCTAGTTTAAGTTGGTCGGTAAACTCTTCATTCAAAAGATCTGGTAGAACGTTGTTCAAGAAATATTCCACACTTGGCATTGCTTTGAATTCTACGATTGTACGCAAACTTTCTTTATAGATTTCCGTATAAACATCTTCTGGATTTCCTTTTTGAATTTCACCAAATGATTCGTACAACAAATCAATTTTATCGGCAACTGACAGAATCTCTCCTTCAAGTGAATCATCTTTGCCTTCAGAAAGACGTCGTGTATACGATGCTTGAAACTCTTCTGGAATTTCATTTTTAATAAAATTGTCCTTCATTGAGTCTTCCACATTAGCCAGCATCGTTCTCAAATCTGGCGTTGCATATTTAACAGGAGTTTTGATATCACCAATGAAACGTTCATTATAATCGTGATTCAATGATTTTTCATAAAGCGACCGCCAGTTAACCTCATTGCCAGCATTTTCTTCAATGTCACCTAAAAACTGTGCAATCTCAGCTACTTTAAATGAATGCTCCGCAACTGAGTGTTTTTGATACTTAAAAAATCCAGGTGCTCGATAAATTGTTTCCAAATTACTTAAACTTTTCAAATATTGATGCATTCCCATGGCCAAACTCCCCTTAATCTAATTTAAATTGTTACTAATACTATCATAAAATCGGTACCGATTCACTTAATTTAGACTAAAAAAGTCATGATCTAAGGCAAAAATAGAATACTCAAATTGATTTCTATATTTACTCTTAATCATGACTTTTAAAAATTAACCGACTAAATCGTTAATTGCTTTTTCAAAGGCATCAATTTTACTCAATGCTTCTTTTTCATTTTCACCGACTGTACCAATGTAGAATTTAATTTTTGGTTCTGTTCCAGAAGGACGAATTGCAATCCAAGTTCCATCATCTAATGTAAATTTCAGTACATCAGCCTTTGGTAACTTGATTTCTTTCGTTGAACCATCTGCTTCATACTTAGTTTGAGCAAGGAAATCTTCTGTTTCCAAAACCTTGTATTGATCGAAATGACTTGGACGTTCTTCACGAACTTTTTCCATAATAGCAGCCATCTTGTCTTTACCGTCAACTCCTGGAAAATCTTTTGAAATTGTTTTTTCTTCATGATATCCGTAAGTTGCAAATAAGTTTTGAATACCATCATACAATGTTTGTCCTTTACTACGATAGTAAGCAGCAATTTCAGCCAAAAGGACAATTCCTTGAATTGCATCTTTATCACGAACAAACGGACGAACAAGGTAACCATAACTTTCTTCAAAACCAAACATGAAGGTATGATCACCATTTTCTTCATAATGTTTGATTTGGTCAGCAATGTATTTGAATCCTGTTAAAACATTGATCATTTCAACGTGATGAGCTTCTGCAATTCGAGTTGCTAATTCACTGGAAACAATCGACTTAACTGCAGCCGCATTGCCTGGTAAATCACCGGCAGCATCATGTGCTGTTAAGATGTATTCCAACATAATTGCTGCAATTTGATTACCGCTCAATAACTTGTATTCACCATCTGGCAAGCGTACGGCTGCACCCAATCGATCAGCATCTGGATCAGTCGCAATCAATAGATCCGCATTTTGCTTCTTACCCAACTCAATGGCTAAATCAAACGTTTGTGGAAATTCAGGATTAGGGAATGGCGTTGTGATGAATTCTGGGTCAGCAATCGCTTGCTTAGGAACCATGGTATAGTCCTTAAATCCAGCATTTTCAAGCGCACGTCCACCAACTACTTTTCCTGTTCCATGTAATGGTGAGTAGATTAATTTCATATCTGCCCCAAAATGTTCAATTAATTCATGGTTGATCGAAACGGTCTTAACTTCTTCTAGGTACTTAAGATCGAGGTCTTCACCGATAATTGTCATTAAGCCTTTAGCTCTCAATTCATTTTGAGTAAGTGCCTTAACACCAAAGATATCCGTTACTTGACGAATGTATTCTGTAATCTTATCTGATTCCATTGGTGGCATTTGTCCACCATCTGGACCATAAATTTTGTATCCATTATATTGCTTAGGATTGTGACTAGCTGTAATCATAATTCCAGCGTAAGTATTCAACTCACGAACTGTATATGATAATTCTGGAGTTGGACGCATGCTATCAAAAACAAAACTAGGAATACCATGTTCTCCTAAAACACCAGCTGCTTCTAAAGCAAACTCTTGTGAATGGTAACGTGAATCGAAACTGATTGCTACTCCACGTTTTTTATCGGTGAAGTCCAAAGTATCCATAAAATTAGCTAGACCTTCAGTAGCTTGACGAACCGTGTAAATGTTCATCCGGTTGATTCCGGGTCCCATTACACCACGCATTCCCGCTGTTCCAAATTCCATAGGTGCATAGAATGCCTCTTTTAAAGCATCTTTGTCTTCAGCTAAAGTTGATAGTTCTTTCTTTAAATTGAAATCTAAATCTGCATAATCTTGCCATTCTTTGACAGAATCTTCCCAACTCATTCAAAAATCCTCCTAGGATGTAACTTATAGTTATTCTTATTATACAATACCCTTGTCAGACCAGAAAGCGTTTTTTCTTATTTAGGTATAGACCATTTCTTCAACTGAATTTTTTCAAAATAAAAAAGTTGCAGTTTTTACACTACAACTTTCAGTAATTCATCTTAATCATTTAAAGTTTGAATATATTCGTATGCTTGTTGACCAGCGATTCCGCCATCCCCAACAGCCGTTGTGATTTGACGTAAATCTTTTTTGCGCACATCTCCTACAGCTAATACCCCAGGAACCTTTGTGTGCATATGATCATCAGTTGGAATCCAACCTTGTTCATCTAAAATGCCCAAGTCAGTGAACGCAGTTGTCATTGGTTTTACACCAACATAAATAAATACACCCGCTGCTTCGATAAAGGAATCTTCACCAGTTTGATTGTTGTTAACCTTAACTCCAGTTACTTTTCCATCACCAACAACTTCAGTGACGTTGCTATTCCAAATGAATTCCATCTTAGGATTTGCAAAAGCACGATCTTGAATGATTTTTTGAGCACGAAGTTGGTCACGACGGTGAACGACGGTAACCTTATCTGCCAATTGAGTAAGGTATAAACCTTCTTCAATGGCTGAATCTCCGCCACCTACAACAACGACATGCATTCCTTTAAAGAACGCACCATCACAGACCGCACAGTACGAAACACCTCGTCCACTAAAATCTTCTTCGCCAGGTACACCTAACTTCTTGTATTCAGATCCCGTACCCACAATTACGACCTTAGCTTCAAATTCGTCACCCATGTCGGTTTTGATTAGTTTGGTAGAACCGTCATCTCGAATTGATTCAACGCTTCCGTATGCATATTCAGCACCGAATTGAGTTGAACTTTCGTACATATCTTTTGACAAATCTGGTCCTAAAATCGATTTGAAACCAGGGAAGTTTTCGATTTCAGCCGTATTATTCATTTGGCCTCCATAGATTCCTCGATCCAACATCACAACTGATAGATTTGCACGAGATGCGTACAATGCAGCCGTCATTCCTGCCGGGCCGGCACCGATAATAACAACATCATATTGCTTTGCCATTCTCTTTCCTCCACATCTGATAATG
>JALAGR010000160.1 GCA_022712335.1 Pediococcus sp.
TATATTATTCTTATTTTAAATATTATTGGTGCCATCTATACTGTTTTTAGGCAACGACGAGATATTGCCGCAACTTGGGCATGGTTACTCGTATTATCATTTTTGCCAGTAGTAGGCTTTATTATTTATGCCTTCGTAGGTCGCAAGCTACCTGAAAATAAATTGTTCCCTTTAAAAAGTAAAACACGACTTGAGCTGGATCAAGTTATGGAACATCAACGACGTGAATTGAAAGCGGCTGATTTTACTGCTGCTGATCAGGTTGTTAAGGAATCAGAACGGATGGTTCAGTTCTTTACTAAAACAGATTATTCGTTCCTTAACCGGCGAAATGAAGTTCAGATTATTACCGATGGGAAAGAACTTTTCGATGATATTTTTACTGAAATTAAAAAAGCTAAAAAGCATATTCATGTTGAATTCTATACAATTTATAACGATCAAATTGGAAACCAACTTCGGGAATTATTAGAAAAAAAAGCGCGTGAAGGCGTTGAAGTTAAAGTACTTTGGGACTCATGGGGATCATTAGGAACGAAGCGAAGTTTTTTCAAAAAGCTTAACGAATTAGGCGGTGAAGCTTTTCCGTTTTTAGGTACACGTTCAGCTTTAACTGACTTTCGATTGAACTTCAGAGATCACCGAAAAATTGTGGTAATTGACGGTAAGATAGGATATGTAGGTGGGTTTAACGTAGGCGATCAGTATTTAGGGCGCAAGAAAAAATTCGGTTATTGGCGCGATACACATTTAAAAATCGTGGGATCGGGAGTCTATGGCCTACAATCTCGGTTTATTTTGGATTGGAATGCTACAGATCGTAATCATCAAATTGTTGAAGAGTTTAAACCAGGTTCAGTTTATTTTCCTGTAGCTGAAGTTAAAGGAAATACCAGTCTTCAAATTGTAAGCAACGGCCCCGATTCAGATATCGAAAAAATTAAAATGGGCTATTTAAAGATGATCCATAAAGCAAAAGAATCAATTTGGATTCAGTCACCTTATCTGATTCCAGATGATAGTGTGCTGGATGCTTTGAGATTAGCGGCAAGTTCGGGAGTAGACGTTCGAATAATGATTCCATGCATGCCGGATCATGCTTTTGTATACCGAGCAACGCAATATTACGCATGGCAATGTGCTAAGTGGGGAATTAAAGTATATTACTATAACAACGGATTTTTACACGCTAAAACGATGGTCATTGATGGTAAAATCTCAACGGTTGGTTCAGCCAATATGGATTTCCGTAGTTTCAAACTTAATTTTGAAGTTAATGCATTTATGTACGACGAAAATATTGCTAAGCAACTTCAAGATATTTACGAAGAAGATATGAAACAATCTAGCCTTCAGACCGTTGCAATGTTTAATAAACAATCCACATGGCTGAAGTTCAAACAAACATTTTCAAGATTACTTTCGCCAATTTTATAAGTTAAAAGAGTTGACGTTAGTTTTAACACATGATAATCTTGTGAAAATCAATTAAAGCATTTTAACTTTCACATTAAGTAGTGCATGATCTGGGTGTCAGGAAGTCGGTGGTTGCTGCGAACCGATCAGGGTCATGTTGGCGAAATACCGTGAAATAGTTTTATTTAAACGGCAAATAACTAGAACCGTTATCAATCTAGTGAGTGAAGAGGTCTTTTTTGAGGTCGCTTAAGCTGGGTGGTACCACGGTTTATACATCGTCCCTGTTGCATTTAATATGCAGCAGGGATTTTTTTGTTGGCTAAAATGAGGGGGAATTGAGATGAAAAAGGTTAGTGTTTTAGAAACTAGTATAGTTTTGATATTAATGTTGCTGATAATGGGAATGGGTGTGATTAAGTTTAAGTTGTCACCGCAAACACCAGTATTGCTGGTTTTAGGTTTGATTACGATTTGGGCTAAAGTACGAGGATTTGAATGGGAAGATATCAACCAAGGTATTAAAAATGGAATTGAAACAGGAATTATTCCAATTTTTATCTTTATTTTGGTAGGTGCATTGATTAGTGTTTGGATTGCAGCTGGAATTATTCCAACGTTGATGGTGATTGGTTTTAAATTAATCAACGTAGCGTGGTTTGTGCCGTCGGTATTCATCGTTTGTTCGTTAGTAGGTACAGCAGTCGGTTCCGCATTTACAGTAATGTCGACCGTTGGGATTGCATTTTTTGGTATGGGAGTTACGATGGGCGTTAATCCGGCATTAGTTGCTGGTGCCATCATTTCGGGTGCTATTTTTGGTGATAAATGTTCGCCACTTTCTGAATCAACCAATTTATCTGCTGCCGTTGTAGATGCTGATCTATTTGACCATATCAAGAACCTTATGTGGTCAACAATTCCAGCCTTTGTGGGTGCGCTGATTTTGTTTGCCATTTTTGGTTTGGGAGAAGCTAAAAGTGCTGATATGAGTAAGATTAATCAGACGGTAACAATTTTAGAACAGCATTTTAACGTCAATTTTTGGGTAATTATTCCAATTGCATTGATGTTCATTTGTGCATGGCTGAGGATTCCGGCTGTTCCCACGCTATTCATGAACATTGGTGTTTCCGTGATATTTGTATTGATTGGCAATCCCCATACAAGCGTAGTAAAAATAGCATCAATTATTGAAAATGGATTTGTATCCAAAACGGGGAACATTGATGTTGACCAATTACTAACACGGGGCGGAATTTCCAGTATGATGGGAACTGTAGCACTAATCGTAGTGACGCTATCTCTAGGTGGGATTCTAGTGCATTTGGGGTTAATTGAACAGATTATGACTCCCATTGCACAGCGCTTGAATAGTGACGGAAAATTGGTTCTAGCAGTTATTGGTAGTGCAATCGGTGTGAACTTATTTATAGGCGAACAGTTCTTATCAGTTATCTTACCGGGAAAGGCATTTAAACCTACGTTTGAACGCTCTGGTTTGGCTAATGTTACATTAAGTCGAGCGTTAGAAGATGGTGGAACGGTAATTAATTACATCGTACCTTGGGGTGTAGCAGGGACCTTTGCTGCAAATACGTTCCATGTTGCGACGCTTAGTTACCTACCATTTGTTTTCTTTAGCCTATTATCACCCGTATTTTCAATTTTGAGTGGTTTCACAGGGATTGGAATTAAACATAAAGAACAATAATAAAACAGGTTATAGTAGCGAGCTATGCTCGTACATGCTATAACTTGTTTTTAGTTTCGGTAAACCAGTCGATTAGATGATTGGCAATTATTTTGGACCCATGTTCGTTGGGATGAACTTCATCATTTGTTTCAATTGACCAATCTGAAGTTGGAATCAATTCTAATTTTAGCGTGTGAATGACTCGTTCAATTACCAAATGATGGGCTTGATTGAATGGCATAATAACTATAATTCTACTATGAGGAAACTGATTTTGAACTTCTTTTAGGAACCAGACAAAGTACATTTCAAAGACGTCATCATCGTAACGGTAATCGTTAGTACCTAGATTGATTAAAACTAAATCAGGATTGATTGGGGGTGCTTTGATATTGAAGTTCACGTATCTTAAAAATTTTCCAGCGGGAGGAACCCCGCCAGTACCATAACGAATAATGCCAGCGGCACTATAAGCAATGCGATAATCTTCCCAATTTAGCGCACGTGATAGCTGAGCAGCATAATTGATGTCGGCTCCATATCCAATTGAAGGGGTCTTACTACGGACCCAGCAGCCGGCAGTAATCGAATCTCCAACGAAGGCAACTAAAGGGCCAGTAGGTTTAACAGCTCGGATAGTTCCTTTACTAACAGAAATATTTCTAACTATTAAACCATCGTTTCCTTGCCAAACTTCATCTTGATCGGAATTTCCGGTGAAATAAATTCTAATACGATGGGACGAAGTTGAACTTAATTTAAATTCATATTCAGTTTGAGTGAGCTGGATTAAATGCAGCTCGTCATCAATATAAATACTTAGAGTTTGAGGAGTTGTTAAATTTGGAAGTTCGACACTTAATGTGAAATGATCGGCATCTTGAACTTCAAATATTATCTGGGCTCCTAAGTTAGTAGTGTACATTACTGGTTTTGCATTAATTGTCCGAGGAACCCAGCGCCCCACAAAATAAACGTTAGGTACTACTCCATTACCGATGGTAGGGATGAACTTTGCCATAAGGAATTGACCTCCAAATTAAAGTTAACCGGGATTATACATACACTCAATTTCGTGGTCATTGATCAAGCCGATTGATTGCATAAAGGAGTAAGTTGTTACTGGACCTACGAATTTAAAACCACGCTGCTTTAAATCATCGGAAATCATTTCCGAAAGAGGAGTCTTAGCGTGAACTTCATCTGGAATTCGAATGTGGTCATTAATTTGACGGTTATTTACAAATTTCCAGATGTATTCATCAAAGCTACCAAATTCAATTTGAACTTCAATAAAGGCCTTGGCATTTGTGATAGTGGCTTCTAACTTTCCACGATGATGCAAGATTTCAGGTGTTTCCATGAGTTGATCAATGTCAGCTTCGGTCATGGCAGCAACTACGTGAACTTCATAATTATGAAAAGCTTTTTTGAAAGCTACACGTTTATTGATGATAGTATTCCAACTTAAACCAGCTTGATAACCCTCTAAACAGAGCATTTCGAACATGTAACGGTCATCATGGGAAATTCTGCCCCATTCTTTGGCATGATACTCTTGCATAAGTTCTGAGGCATTCTGAGCCCATGTGCAGATAAAATTGTTATTCATTTTATATTCTCCGATTCCAAATAAAAATGCTTTTAATTCCCGCTGAGTGGGAAATTAAAAACATTTGTTTAATTAATTTAATTTTAGCACACCTTACATGTCACGATCGTAACCATTGAACATTAGATTAAGAACTACAGCAGTGAGGCTCGCTACTACAATTCCATTTGTAAGAAGCATTTTGATTGTGTCAGGTAAAGCTTGATATAGTTGTGGGTAGACGGTCGAACCGAGTCCCATTCCTACTGAAAGTGAAACGATTAAGATGTTTTTAGTTAAATTGAAGTTCACTTGTTGTAAAATACGCACACCTTGAACACCAACAATTCCAAACATAACCAGCATTGCTCCCCCAAGGACACTGGTAGGAACAATTGTGGCAGCTGCACCAGCTTTGGGTAAAAGTCCCAAAATAATGAGGAACGTAGCTGCGTAATAAAGTGGCTTGCGACTCTTAACGCCAGAAAGCTGTAAAACTCCTACATTTTCTGAAAAAGTTGAGTAAGGAAATGTGTTGAAAATCCCACCTAAGATGGCAGCAATTCCTTCTGAACGGTATCCGCGTTTTAAATCGTCCTGCGTGATATCCTTACCAACAAGGTCGCCAAGTGCGAAGAACACACCAGTAGATTCAATCATTGTCGTCAAAGTTACCATAATCATTGTTAAAATTGCTGAAAGGTTGAAAGTGGGAACTCCAAAATAAAAGGGCTGGGGAATTCTGAACCAACTTGCTTCAGCAATCGGAGAAAGAGAGACCATTCCCATAAAACTAGCGAGAATGGTTCCAACCAGAATGCCAATTAAGATGGCAATCGAACGGAAAAAGCCACGTGCCCAAACGTTGATTCCAACGATAATAAGTACGGTAATCAAACCTACCAGTAAATTTCGAGGATCGCCAAAATTTTTGGCTGTAAGATCTCCACCACCAATGTCTTCAAAAGCCACAGGAATTAAAGTGAAACCAATAACGGTAATAATTGAACCTGTCACAATTGGCGGGAAAAGTCCTTTAATCTTAGAAAAGAGACCTCCAACTAAGAACACAAAAATCCCAGATGCAATAATAGCGCCGTACATAGCAGTAATGCCAAGTGCCCCACCGATTTGTTGCAGAGGTTGTACGGCTTGAATCGCACAACCTAACACTACTGGAAGTCCGATCCCAGTCAGTGGAGTTCTTTTAATTTGTAAAAGTGTGGCAACACCACACATGAAAATATCAACCGATACTAAATAGGTCATTTGAGCTGCTGTAAAATGTAAAAAACCACCAATTAAAAGAGGGACGATCACATCGCCTGAGTACATTGCTAAAAGATGCTGAAAACCTAAAATAGCAGCTTTACCTTCAGTTAATTGCGGTTTGATTTCAGTTACAGGAATTTCTGTGTAACTTGATTCAGTTGTTTTCATAAATGTACGTCCTCGTTTTCATAATTTTCAAATCAATATGAAATCGAGCCTATAAAATAAAAAAGCTCAAGACAAAAAAGTCTCAAGCCACCATAATACATAAGAATTAGTTTTCCTATAGTCCAACATTAACGGCGTTGGGTAGAAACTGTCAACCAGATTAAGACATTATATAGGCTAGGGTTTATTTGATTGTGACTGAAATTTTAACACATAAAAAATGATGAAACAACTATCCTGAAATGAGAATAGTTGTTATCGAAAAAATTGGAGAAAGCAACAAACAGATTTATAATAGAAAAAAGATAA
>JALAGR010000161.1 GCA_022712335.1 Pediococcus sp.
TTTTAAAGTGGCCCTGCATCGTGATGGCTTCAGTTATTGCAATTAGGATTTTTATTTTGTTAGTTGAATTGGCGATGAGTCTGGGTGTTACTTATTTGTTATCGTTTTGAATTAAAATTACTTGCTATAGTCGTCATTTGCTATCAAACTCTATTGCACTACTTTTTAATTTTTGATAAAATTGTACTGTTATGGAGAGTTGGCAGAGTGGTAATGCATCGGACTCGAAATCCGACGACCCGGCTAATACCGGCGCGCAGGTTCAAATCCTGTACTCTCCTTATTATTTGATAAAACCAGTAGAAAAAGCTAAGCTCGTTAATACGCGTGCTTAGCTTTTTCTAATTCCATCTCTACAGTTCTTCTTTCGCATGAATCATATCAGTAATCATCCGATTGATTGGTGTCATAATCTCATGTTTCACACCAAGCTTAGCAATATATCCGTTCAAGAAGTCCACTTCTGTTTTGCGTCCCTTTTTCAAATCCTGGTACATTGAAGGATAGTGTTCCCCACTAGCTGATGGATCAAATTGTGCTTTTAAAATATCTTTAATTTCTGCAGAATCAAATTTTATTTCCTCAGCTCGAGCTACTTTGTCAATTTCATTCAAAATCAATTCAGCCATATCAAAATTAGTTGAAATCCCTCCAAATTGTTCAACATTGCAGTCTAAAATCGACGATAGTGGATTGATAACACAGTTAAACGCTGCCTTGCGCCAAATCGTTGCAAGTACGTCATCAGTCAATTCAGCATTCAAGTGAGCTTGATTCAAGAGTGCTACAATTTGTTCCAATTTCTCTATATCAACATTCTTATCAGCTGCCTGTAGTGATATACTTCCAGAACCTGTCACTTTAATTTTTCCCGGTCCCAGTAATTCTGATGACCATAGCGTTACTCCAGCAATAACATGGTCTCTACTAACAAATTGTTCGATTGTTTCGATGTTACCCAATCCATTAGAAAGCGTCAGAATATACGTATTTCCGTCGATTACCGATTGAATCTCCTGCAACATTCCTTTCATCTGCATTGCCTTAGTAAATACAATAATCAAGTCAAAATGTTCTTTCACATTCTCTGGTAGATAAATTGGAATTTTATAACTAGCATGTTGTTCCTTACTATTTTCAACATCTAATCCAGCATCATTAATCTGACTAACATGTTCTTCCCATTTATCAATCATTGTAATGTCAACACTAGCGTTAAAAAACATTGTAGCAAAACGTGCTCCCATGGCTCCAGCACCCGCAATTGCAACTTTCATCAGCTTCCTCCTTATTTATTTTCTAAAATCCTTTTGGCTTTCAAATATTTCAAACGAATAATATGAATTAATCCAACACCAACGATTAGCAGTATAATTGACATGATAAAGACGCTATTAAAAGTCTTAGTAATTTTGAACATGTAAGACGTTACATATGGTGCAATTACTGCACCAATAGCAAAGCCAAAGTAAATAAATGCATAATTTAATCCTTGATTTCGAAGGCCAAAATTAGAACTAGTAATGCTCGGAAAAATGGTCAAAACTCCGGCATAAGCGAACCCAATTCCTAAAGCGCTAATATAAAACGTCACAGTATTACCGTTAGAAATTAGTAGCAAGCCCATTAGCAACGCCATCATAATGTAGACCAACGTTAGCGTATTATATTCTCCAATCAAGTCTGAAACAGTGCCCCAAATTAATCGTCCAACTGAATTAAAAATAGAGACTAGACTTACAATCACAGCACCACCAGCGAGACCAAATTGTCCCATCCCAATTTGAGCAGATGAGCTACTAATTACCATCCCAGAAAAAACACCAATTGCCATTACGCAAAACATGATCCAAAATCGATTATCAGCTAGCATTGCTTTCCAGTCTTTATCCATTGGTGAAGATGCAACGCCACCACTATTTTTAGCTGGTGCGCTTTTGATAAAAAATTGAACAACAAAAAGTACTACTAAATACACGATTCCTAGACAAAGTAAAGAATTACTAATATCCATTATTGAAAGAAAATACTTAGCTAGAGCCGTACAAAGTAATGTCCCAATTCCAACTCCAGCTAAAACACAACCAGATGCTAGCCCTCTTTTATCTGGAAAAAATTTAATCGCGTTGTTTAAATTTCCAGTAAATGCTAATCCCGAACCGATACCTGCTAACAAACCATAAGTCAGTAAAAGCATCGGGAGCGTCTTAACAAATCCCGATAAAATGAAGCCGAGTGAAAATAAAATTCCTCCTAAAACAATCGCTAATTTTCCATGTCCCTTATCGATCATGGCACCACCAATGATCATCGGAATTGGGATAATCCCCATATTGATTGAAAATGCTAAAGCCAACAACGCAGGATCCCAATGATATTGAGCCATTAGTGGCGTTTTAAAAAAGCTAAACGCGTACACGCCACCCAAAACAAAGTTAATTAATACATGTGCTGCTAACATCACCCATCTATTCACAGTTATTTTCATAATCTACTCCTTGATCGTTATGCTATTCACAATCTATCTTTTTGTTTCAATGATATGATTAAGCAATTTTTTAAACAAGATTGTTAAAGCTATCATTCCAATAGACAAAAACTATCACTTAAATGGAGGCCAAAATGAATCTACGACAATTAGAATGTTTTTTAACTTTAAGTGAAGAATTAAATTATCATCGAGCAGCCAATCGGTTATTTATTTCACAGCCCTCGTTGAGTACGCAAATTCAAAATTTGCAAAAAGACGTTGGCACAGCGCTGTTTAAAAAGGTTGGACGTCATATCGAGCTTACCGAAGCTGGTCAATTACTATCCGTACGTGCAAAGGAAATACTGATGCAAGTACGAGCAACCGAAAACGAAATTCAGTCTTTTTACAAAAATGACCGTTCACTAATCAAAATTGGATTATCGGGCAACCATTTAATTGCGCCAATCCTAAAAAAATTTAAAAAGGAGCATCCGCATACTTTAATTTCTGTACGCGAATACTCCACTCCCAACACTATTAAAAAAATAATCAATCGTGAAATCGAATTCGGAATAATTTTTTCATCCATTAAAAATCCTAGTATTGAATATATACCTTTATTCACCGAAGAGCTTGTTGCTGTCATTACTGTAAGCAATCCGTTAAATGATTTATCTAGCATCACTTTACTAGAGATTCAATCCTCACCTTTAGTCGTTTTAAATCCTAATTTTTATGTTCGTAATATCTTAGATAGTGCTTTTCAAGATGAGATGGCGAACCCCAATTATGTTTTAGAAGTAACTACCTACCAAAATTGTTTAAATGCCATTCGCTTAATGAATGGGATCACTTTCGTTCCTAAATCTTTTTTTAGAACAATCAAAAACCTTGGACTAGCTAACGATTTAGTTTCACTTAAAATTGATGGCAATTTTGTCCAGCAACCAGTTGGAATTGCATCTCGAATTGATTATCCCTTTGATAAAACTACGAAAGACCTGGTTAATGCGGTTAAACTGTTTTACCATCCGGTTTAATAAACAAAAAAGACATTGTTCTCGGCGTTAAAGCGCCTAAACAATGTCTCTTATTAATATTCCATCAATGCCAATGTATCATAGTCTTTAATTTTTTCACGGCCATTAAGATCTTTTAACTCAATAAAGAATGCAGTTCCTACGACAACACCACCAAGTTTTTCAACTAATTCGATGGTTGCTGCGATCGTTCCACCAGTTGCTAGGAGATCATCAGTGATCAAAACTTTTTGACCAGGTTTGATTGCATCCTTTTGAAGATACAATTCTGATTTTCCATATTCTAGACCATAGCTAGCTTTAACTGTTTCGCGTGGTAATTTCCCTTTTTTACGCGCTGGTGCAAACCCGATGCCCATTGCATAAGCAACTGGACAACCCACGATAAATCCACGTGCTTCGGGTCCCACAATCATTTCAACGCCCTTATCTTTGGCAAATTTAATGATGTCATTAGTTGCTTGACGATAGGCATCGCCATTTTCCATCAAAGGTGAAATATCGCGAAATGTTACACCCTTTTCTGGAAAGTCTTGAATACTTGCAACGTAATCATGTAAATCTAATGTCACTTTACGACACTCCTTTATTATCAACATTCATCAGTTGTTCAACTATAGTCGCTAGTTCATCGCCACTACTATAGAGTAATTTTTCCTGAGTTTGAATTAATTCTTCACGCTTCTTATATGCTGGTGCTTCAGTAAGCTGGTGCTGCTGTGCTTCAGCATTAATAAAAAGAAGACCGTTTTCTATTCTAACAAAATTCAACTCAAAAAACACTTTTATCATGAAGTTGACTTTTTCTTGGTCAATTTTTAACTTCGCTCCCAGTTGATTGATGTCAGCTTTAGTTAACTTTTGCGTTTTTACAATGCCAAAAATCTGTTTGAATTCTAAACGACTTGGCATCCCACTCGCATAAAAATCAACGTTGTGGAAGAAGTACGTTACAATTTGTTTTGGACTATTTGCTTTAACGACTTCTGCTAATTCATCCAAATTGTCTGGGCAATCCACCAGCACAATTGCATCATTTTTTGTAATTGCTGACGAACGGTAATGATAGAATTTACGTTCAAGATTTTGTCCTTGAATTAGTTCCATCAATTTTTGATTGAAGAAAACGTATTGCGTATCGTTTTTAAATAAATTTTTATTTAAATTCGATGTCCGTTGATCAATAATTTGTAACCCATCAATCTTAATATCATCCGTCATGAATTGGACTGTTACCTTACCACGCCATTCGTTCGTATTAACTGTTCCGGCTAAGCTAATTGGGTTAGTAACATTATTTAAAACGTCTGTTAACTCGCCTCGTTTAAATGCAATTGCATTAATACTTTGATTGCCGTCGTCTACTGCAAATTTCAAATGTGAACCATCTTTCCCAATGGCTTTCGCTTCTTTAACATGCACATTTTCAAGTTCAAACTTAGGAATCGAATTGTTAGTTCCAAAAGGTCCCAATGCCTTGATTTCCGAAACTAACTGTTCCGTCAATTCTTCAATTTTTACCTTTAGGTCAATTTGTAAATGTGGCTGCTGTGTTGAATCTAATCTGACTGCATTAGCAGCTGCTTCTAACTGATTAGCTAAATCAGCTAGATGAGCATCCTCTACCGTAATCCCAATCGCCATATGATGCCCACCAAAGCCAACAAATTGATCTCGAATTGGATCAATTGCTTGGAATAAATTTAAAGTTTCAACACTTCGGCCCGAACCTTTATAAACTCCATTACCTGCTTGATCACTGAGAACAATCGTTGGCTTATTAGTTAATTCAACAATTCGACTAGCAACAATTCCCAGCACACCTTGATGCCAATCGTGTCCAGCAATTACTAATGTCTGAAGGTCCTTATGTTCTTCATCTAACGCTATTTTTTCAGCTTCGGTGTAGATATCACTAACTAATCCCTGACGCTTTGAATTAACACTGTTAATTTCCTTAGCAATTGCCGCAGCTTCTTCTTCATCAAAAGTTGTCAATAATTCCACCGCTCGACAAGCATTTTCTAATCTACCGACCGCATTAATTCGCGGAGCAACGGTAAATCCAATATCCTGCTCGTCAAAATGACTTAAATCGGCACCTGAAACTTCAATTAACTTTTGAAGTCCAATTCTTTGTGTATTAGGAATCATTTCTAATCCCTTTTTGACCAAGAAACGATTTTCATCAGTCATTGAAACTAAATCAGCGATTGTTCCAATTGCATACAAATCCAGAAACTCTTCAGGGACTTCTTCCAATAAAGCCGTTGCAACTTTAAAAGCCACACCAACTCCAGATAGATCGCCAAAAGGATAATCACCATCTGGATGTCGAGGATGCACAATTGCATAAGCTTCAGGTAAAATTTTAGGCATCTCATGGTGATCGGTAATAATGACGTTAACATCGTTACTCTCAGCAAATTTGATGGCTTCATTACCAGCAATTCCATTATCCACCGTAATAATTAATTGAATACCTTCATCATTAATAAAATGCTGGTACTCGTCTAAATTAGGTCCATAACCATCTTTAAAACGATCTGGCACAAAATATTGTACATTGGCTCCTAATTGATCAAGAGTCTCGTACATAATTGTTGTACTAGTCACGCCATCAGCGTCATAATCACCGTATACAAGGATTTTTTCATTTGCTTCAATTGCAACAAAAATTCGATCCAATGCTTTTTGCATATCGTGAAGTAACATCGGATCATGTACAGCAGCCATATCGTCCCTGATAAAATTTTGAATAGCTTCACTTGTTTTAAATCCTCTAGCAACCATGATTTTTACCATCGTTGCACTTAGCTTCGTTTCAGATACAAGTTGATTGATATCGACATCATCAAGGACCTCAACTTGCCAATTAAACCTATTATCTTTCATTAACTACTCCAATTACTTTCGATTAATCAAAGGACTATTAACGATTAAATCACCCATTGTTGGAAATAACGTGTACAAAATCGCACCGAATCCCATCACTCTAGGTACGTTAATCTCCCTAAGATTTTCATTAACTGATTTGATTGCTAACTCTGCGACTTGATCTGAATCAATCACAAACTGTTGAACACCCTTTAAATATTTACCACTAGGGTCAGCAATACTAAAGAAATTAGTGTCCATCGGTCCAGGATTGATTGTATGCACGTGGATATTGCGAGATTGCATCTCTAAGCGCAGTGCATTAGAGAATCCAACTACTCCAAACTTAGCACTAGCATACGTCGTTGTTTTAGCAGTAGCGATTTTGCCAGCAATTGATGCAATATTAATAATGTCTGCAGCTTTTCCAACGTGGTCAACCATCAATGGCAACATCAAACGGGTAAATTTAATCATCCCCGTTAAATCCGTCGCAAAAGTCCGATCAATTTGTTCAAAGCTCTGATCTAACAGATTTTCAAAGTAACCTAAACCTGCATTATTAACTAGCAAGTCTACCGTCCCCAACTGTGAAGTAATCCATTTTGCTGTTTGTCGAATTTGGTTTTCATCTGTCAAATCACACGCCAAACAAAATACACGCGCTGTTCCCCGTGCAATACAAATTCGTCCGGTTTCATTTAATTTCTCAGAATTTCTTCCAATCAAAACTAAATTGTCATATCGGGTGTGATTCAAAATTGCAATTTTACGTCCTAGACCGCTTCCTGCGCCAGTAATTACTGCTGTTGTCATCAAAATCACTCCTTTTTAAGGTAATGGAATATCGATTATGTCAAAGTCACGAACAACTTTACTATTATTGAAAATTTCCTTAGCGTCACTTTCAAGTTGTTTACTGAGTTTCCCCGTATATCGAGCTGAAATATGGGTCAATAGCAGTTGACCTACGTTTGACTCTTGTGCAATTTTAGCTGCTTGAATGTTAGTTGAGTGGTAATAATTACGTGCTAAGCTACCTTCTTGTTTTCCAAAGGTACTTTCATGCACTAATGCATCCGCATCCTTGGCTAAGATTTCAATATTTGGTGTTTGACGCGTGTCACCTAAAATCGTAACCACTCGACCTGGTTGAGGCTTACCAATAAAATCCTCACCATTAATTACAGTACCATCATCTAAAGTAACTTGTTTACCTTGTTTGATTTGGCTGTAAATCGGACCTGACGGAATTGAAAGTTCTTTTAATTTATCAACTAAAAGTTCACCTGGATGATCCTTTTCTTTGACTCGGAATCCATAACTTTTAATTCGGTGATCTAATTCTGCAGCGTTGACAATATAATTTTTATCTTCAAAAAGAGGTCCATCTTCAGTAATTTCTACAAATTTAATTCGGTATGCAAGCTTTGACTCAGAAATTCTTAAAGATGTCATCACAAAGTCTTTAATCCCTGCTGGTCCATAAATTGTGAGTTCCTCACTACCGCCTTGATTTGAGCGACTGCTCAAAAAGACTGGCAATCCAAAAATATGGTCACCATGCAAATGCGTAATAAATATTTTATCGATTTTACGAGGTTTTATATTGGTTTTTAGAATTTGATGTTGAGTTGCTTCCCCACAATCAAAA
>JALAGR010000162.1 GCA_022712335.1 Pediococcus sp.
AACCTTGACGATGCGAAGTCATTTATTGAAGAACACAAAGATGACCTAGGTGACTATTATGATAAGGCAAAAGATTTAATTGGTAACGATGCTTCTGGTATCGTTGATAAGATTAAAGGTTTATTTTAATTAACCCCTCCCTCACTTTGGTAAGTTGAGTAACAGTTCGATTCTGTTAGAGGGAATCAAGAGAATTAGTCTCTAAAAAATACTAGGAGTTGGTTGGTTTGCTTAAAGAATTTAAAGAATTTGTTTCACGTGGAAACGTCCTTGATTTAGCTGTTGGTGTCATTATTGGTGGTGCTTTTACTTCAATTGTTAAATCATTAGTTAACTATTTAATTAATCCTTTGATCGGTTTATTCATCGGGGGAATTGATTTTTCTGATTGGGTCCTTAAAGTTGCGGGTGCTACTTTCAAATTTGGTAGTTTCATCAATGCCGTTATCAACTTTTTAATTATCGCATTTGTTGTCTTCATCTTAGTTAAGTTGGTCAACAAACTGCTTCCTGAAAAAGCTGAACAAGAAGACGATGAAGCTGAAGCAATCGAAAACAGTGAACTTTACCTTAAAGAAATTCGCGATGCTTTGGTAAGCAATCCAGAATTGCTCACTAAACTAAAAAATAGCGATGATTCGACTGAATAATAAAAAACGTTTCGTGAAAAATTAATTTCATGAAACGCTTTTTTATTTGAAATTTATTCAGTTCTTAACGCAATCGCTGCATCCTTCTTCGCCGCCATTCTAGCTGGAATATGTCCACCTAAAATCGTCAATACGGCACTAACAATAACCAAAAGAATCGCATGGATTGGGTTCAATTGCGAAACTCCACTTAGTCCCGTCATGTTTTCGAGCACTACATTAATTGGGAAAGTACATAGCCAAGCTACAATAATCCCAAACAATCCTGATCCAACACCCAAGATGGCTGTTTCAGCATCGAACACACGTGTAATATCCTTCTTACGCGCTCCTAAAGCCTTTAATACACCAATTTCTTTAGTTCTTTCAATTACTGATGTGTACGTAATAATCGCAATCATAATCATTGATGTAACTAATGAAATTCCTGCAAAAGCAATCAAGACATACGTAATCGCGTCCATCATTCCACCAGTAAGCTTAGAGATGCTACCTGCCATGTCAGTGTACACAATTTGGTCAGCTTTCTTCTTACCGTCATTGTACTTATCAAGATAATTTAAGACGTGATCCTTCTTCTTAAAGTTACTTGGATAAATTTGAATGGTACTTGGTGTTTGACTTCCACCTAAGACGGTTAACATTTGGCTCTTTGTTGAAGCATCCATTGTTTCACCAGTCATAATGTTCTTTTTGCTAGCTGCTTGAGCCTTCACAATATCCGAGTTTTTATTATCTTCGTATACCGACTTGGTCAATTGATCACTATAGGCAATACCATTTGCTAGCAGTCCATCACTATTCTTGGATTTTACTCGTAAAATACCCACAACTTTTAGTGTTTTAGTATCTTTAGCGTTAGCCATTGATGCGTACTTGTCGTTAGGAACGTAGTTGCCCGTTGGTAATTTCTTGTAGTAAGTATTGTTAGTTACCAACTTAGCAGTCTTGCCGATTAATTGTTTGTAATCAAATTTTTGATTTGTTTTAGCTGTAATCCCAAAGTTTTTCAAAGCTGAAACATTGATTTTGTTATCACGATCCGCAATCAAAACAACATCGGTAGTCTTCTTCGGATAACTACCAGATAGCACACGGTAATTTTTCTTCAAGAAACTTTGATTTCCGTTACGATCGATTGGATATACTGCTCCTCCCACACCCGTAACAGATGCCATCATTGAACCTGTATCCATTGTTTTAGCATCTGGATCAGCATTACTGAATTTAACCGTTTGCCACTTACCATCTTTTTGGCTAATCAAATTCATATTCGTACTGTAAGTAACTGCGATGTTTTTAGCGTACTTTTTCGGCATTTTTTTGACGTAATCTAAATATTTTGAATCCAACTTGTTTACATGTTGGGCTTTATCAGCTTGACTTAAATCAGCTTCAACATATTTATGCTTTGAAAAATCACTATTTTGGCTGGCAGTCATGGCAGCACTAGAATCTGAAGCAATGGCACCAATCGAAACTGGCATAGAAGCCATCGTATCACTTTGAGTTTGGTCAATTTGTTTTTGGAATCCATTTGATAAAGCCAAAACGATCGCAATACTGATAATTCCAATCGATGACGCAAAAACCGTCAAGAAAGTCCGACCTTTTTTAGTCATAATATTTTTAAAAGATAGCTTCAAGGCTGTCCAATAACTCATCTTCGTGTGTTTAAGCTTAAAGTTAGATACTTTATCATGGCCATCATATGGATTAGAATCTGTTTGAATTTTACCATCCGCAAATTCAATAATGCGGTCTGCATATTGACGTGCCAATTCTGGATTATGCGTCACCATCACTACCAAACGTTCTTTAGATAGCTCTTTGATCAACTGCATGATTTCATCTGAGGTCTCTGAATCAAGTGCTCCAGTCGGTTCATCAGCAAGTAAAATTTCAGGATCATTAGCAATCGCACGCGCAATCGCCACACGTTGCATTTGTCCACCAGATAGTTGGTTAGGTTGCTTGTTCATATGTTTCTCTAGCCCAACTCGAATCAAAGCATCTTCGGCGCGACGCTTCTTTTCTTCGCCACTAACACCAGAAAGAGTCATCCCCATCTCAACGTTATCGACAATCGAAAGATGTCCAATGATATTGTACGATTGGAAAATAAATCCAACCGAATTATTTCGATAGGCATCCCAATCTGAATCTTTAAAGTCGTCAGTTGATTTGCCTTCAATAATCAAGTTACCAGAATCGTAACGATCCAAACCACCAATCATATTTAGCATCGTTGTCTTACCAGAACCAGAAGGTCCTAATATTGCCACGAATTCTTGCTTACGGAATGAAACAGAAACATCATCAAGTGCTTTGGTGGTTGTTTCACCAACTTTATAGTATTTTTTTAGGCCTTTTAGCTCTAGCATACATTCTACTTCCTTTTTCTACTTTGATATGTTCATTATAGATAATAGTTAACAATTGTCAATCATTAATCGTTGTTAAACTTATATGCTATAATACCGTTATAGAAAGTTTTATTGGAGGTGAACTACACAATGGATAATGATTTTTACCACTCAGAATGGGATCAACTACCAGAAAACGTCAAAGTAACCGCGCAATTATTCGGCACCCTCGCCCAAACTATTTTTAGCTATTTTAACGATGAAACTATTAAAATTTCGCCTTTGAATTTCATGATTTTGATGGACATTACAAGTAATCCTGGGACTTCCATGTCTGAATCAGCTGAAAGAATCGGAATTTCTAAACCCCAACTAAGTCGTAGTGTCAGCAAATTAGAAGTCCTCCACATGATTAAAAGGGTCCACAATACTGAAAATCGCCGCAACGTTAACGTTTATCCTGACAAAGAAGGTAGCGATTTAATGGCACAACAATTTCGTCGAGTTGCTGATAGATTGGATGAAACCTTCAGTATCCTTTCTCCAGAAGATCGTTCTCGCTTGGTTTCTTTAATGACTGAATCCCTCGAAATTCTATCGAAGGCAGGAATTGTTCCGAAATAATTTGATTTAATTCATAAAAAATACAAAAGAGGGACCCTTCAATAATTCTTGAAGGTTCCCTCTTTTTAACTTCAATTGTACTTAATAATTTGCTTAATTTTTGTTACAAGTCCTTTGATATCCGAACCTGTAACATCTGCGTTACTGTATTTTACCAAGTTAGTAATCGCAGCTTGATCGATTTTAGGAGAACTAGTTTCAAGTACACGATTGTTAATTGCAATTACCACTTTAGGTTCAGCCGCAAGTTTTGAAATTTCTTCAATTTCACCGGTACTAACAACAATATTTTCAATATTTTCTTTTGCTAATGCTTTTTTTAATTTACTAGCCAATCTTGAATCCAACATCGCTTCAACAACCGGACCTGCGCCGTTTGATGTTTGTAAAACGCCAACCATTCCTGAATTAATAACCACAATTTTCTCAATCATTCTGTACTACCTCCATTTTTATTTTAAAAATAAAATCCCCTAAATCAATTATAGATGATTTAGGGGATTTCAATATACTTATTTATTACTTAGTAGTTGTTTTAAGAACTAATGATTCAGATGTAACTGATGCGTTACCCTTGAACTTCATAACACGAACGGCATCCATGTTCGTAACGATTACGATCATTGGTGTCTTCTTGCCCGCATTCTTGATTGTGTCCAAATCAACCTTAGCAACAACGTCGCCATGTTTAACAGTTTGTCCATCTTCAACCTTAACATCGAATGGTGTACCGTTTAACTCAACAGTATCAATACCCATGTGAAGGAGGATTTCTAAACCAGCATCTGTCTTGAAACCAATAGCATGCTTAGTTGGGAATACAGTTGTAATTGTTCCGTCAACTGGAGCAGTGATTGTTCCGTCGGCAGGATCGATAGCGTATCCGTCACCTAACATTTTTTGTGAGAATGTGTTGTCAGGAACTTCTTCGATATCCATGTATTGACCATTAGCAACACTGTAGAATTCTTCTGTAGTATCGCGTTTAATACCATCAGCAACTGTTTCTTCTGCTGCAGGAGCAGCTTCAGCAGTCTTTACTGATGAGATTGGTGCTTTAGCATCGTTTAACTTAGCAAGAGCATCTGAAACGAATTGAACTTCAGTACCGATAATAATTTGTAGGTTATTCTTATCAATCTTGTTCAAACCAGCAGCACCACTACGTTTGATAGCATTTTCATTAATATTATCTGTATCTGCTAATTTAAGACGAAGACGTGTTGTACAGTTATCAACCACCTGTAAGTTGTCTGAGCCACCTAAAGCAGCATAGATCTTCTTAGCTTGGATTGTGTACTTGTCATCTGAATCATTTGTAGCAACTTCTTCAGTAACATCATCTTCAACTAATTCTTCACGACCTGGTGTCATCAAGTGGAACTTCTTAATAGCAAAGTTGAAACCGAAGTAGTAAATAGCAGCCATTACAAGACCTTGAACAATTAACCATAATGGTTGGTTAGCGATTGGGTTCTTCAAACTAAGAACGTAATCAACTAGACCAGCACTAAATGCGAATCCAGCTGTCCAGTGCATAAATGCAGCGAATGCAAGTGAAAGACCTGTAAAGATTGCGTGCAATACGTATAGAGGCCATGCAACGAACATGAATGAGAATTCAAGTGGTTCTGTAACACCTGTAAAGAATGAAGCGAATGCAGCAGCTAACATCAATGAAGCTGTAGTTGCTTTGTTTTCGGGACGAGCATTTTTGTAGATAGCCAAAGCTCCAGCTGGAAGACCAAACATCATGATTGGGAAGAATCCAGCTTGGTACATACCTGTAACACCCTTTGTACCTTGTGAAGCCAAGAATTTACCAATATCGTTGATACCAGCAACGTCAAACCAGAATACTGAGTTCAAAGCTTGATGTAAACCAGTTGGGATAAGAAGACGGTTGAAGAAACCGTATAATCCAGCACCAACCCAGCCTAATCCAAGAATGAATTTAGCGAAAGCAACAAGTGCTCCGTAAACTGGAGGCCAAACGAATAATAACAATACACTGACAAGCAACATAACGAAGGCTGCCAAAATTGGAACTAAACGTTTACCACTAAAGAACGAAAGTGCCATTGGCAATTTTGTTTCGTGGAATCGGTTGTACAATGCAGCAGCAATCAAACCAGCAATGATACCGATAAATACGTTTCCGATTTGGGCAAACGATGGATCAACTGCAGTAGGTTTGAGGTTCATCAAAGTTGCTACTGATTCTGGTTTTAAAACATTAACTGGTAGTTCAAATGCAACTAAACCAGCTAATGCAGCGGCACCAGATTGATCAACTGACATACCAAGCGCTAAACCAACAGCGAATAGTAAAGGTAGTTGACCTAAAACGGCATTACCACCGGCTTGTAGGAAATGAGCGACAACATCATTACTATATGATGCCCACCAGTTACCAATACCAACAAGTAAAGCGGCAGCAGGTAAAACAGCCACAGGAAGTTGCAAAGAACGTCCCATGCGTTGTAAATATGCTTTCATGAAATAATACCTCCAAAATAGAATATTGAATAAATGCGATAATCCAATTCTATGTTAGTGGAAACGCTTTTTCAAGCGTAAATTATTGGTATAATCGCAATTTTAGGCGATATTTTTCATAAATTATAATTGGTATATACCTATTTTCGGGTTGTGAAAACGCTGTATCTATTTAAATAGCAATCTTAACCGTAACGTGGTATACGATCCCAAATTTTTTAAAAAAAACATTGGTTATAGTGCATTAAATAACAAGGATCTGTGACAAAAAGGGGGAATCCGCACATCTAGCTGATCAAGTAGCCTTTCCTGACATAGCACTGTTCACTAAAGTAATTTAAATCTTTTGCTCCATATCAATCATTTCCAGTAGCCCCGTTGCACATTCACTGCCCTTATTTCCGGCTTTTCCGCCCGCTCGATTAAGGGCCTGTTCCATATTTTCTGTCATGAGCACCCCAAACATTACCGGTACTTTTCCTTCTAACGCTATTTGAGTAATTCCACTTGTTACTCCTGAACAAACCGATTCGTAATGCGATGTTTCGCCTCGAACGACTACTCCTAAAGTAATTATCCCGTCTACATTACCTTTCTGGCTTATTTTTTGAGCTACGCGAGGAATTTCAAACGCTCCAGGTACCCAATAAACATCGATAGCTTCCTTGGAAACTCCATTTTGAGCTAAAGTTTGAAGAGCCCCATCCAGCAAACGCTTCGTCACTAAATCATTAAAACGCGCTACTACAATCGCGGTTTTAAGTTTACTTCCATTAAGAGAACCTAAATATTCTGTCATTTAATCCATTCCTTTCAATAAATGATGCATTTTTTCTTTTTTAACTTTTAAATAACTTCGATTTTCAGGGTGTGCTGGGATTTGGATTGTCACTCGTTTGTCTACCTTGATTCCCAATATTTCTAATTGTTTAATCTTGTCAGGATTATTGGTTAGTAGATTAACTTTCGTGATTCCTTTTTTTCTTAGGATTGCAGCAGCTACTCCATAATGCCGTTCGTCAGCTTGAAATCCTAACTTCAGATTAGCTTCAACCGTATCCATTCCTTGTTCTTGAAGTTCATAAGCCTTTAATTTATTAGCAAGACCAATTCCTCTACCCTCTTGGCGTAAATACAACAAAGCTCCTCTTCCACGTTTTTGGATTTCTTCTAAGGAGCGTTCTATTTGCTCACCACAATCACATCGCTTGGAACCAAAAATATCACCAGTTAAACATTCGGAGTGAATACGAAGTAACAAGGGTTGATCTTCAGATAGATTTCCTGTAGTTAAAAGTAAAGTTGGTTCCTGCCCATCCCCTGTATCAAAAGCTTCCATCTCAAATTTCCCATATTTAGTAGGTAAATGGACTTTCGCAACCGATTTAACTACTCCAGAATCTTTCATATAACGATACATTTTAATTTCTTCAATGGTTATTAGAGGCATTCGCATCCCTTCTGCCAGGGATTTAAGGGTGTTTCGACGTGCCATTGTGCCGTCTTTTTTCAAGACTTCCGTAATGTAAGCTACTGGCCGAGCTCCAGCTAACTTAGCCAGGTCAACTGCCGCTTCAGTATGCCCACCTCTTGCTAGCACCCCACGTTCTTTAGCAATTAGTGGAAAGACATGCCCTGGATGATAAAATTCACTAAATTTAGCTTGGGGCTCCGCTAACTTTTGAATGGTTTTAGCTCGGTCGAACGCTGAAATCCCTGTTTTAGTGGTTTTAGCATCGGTACTGATGGTAAACGCCGTTCCAAAAGCATCTTCCGCATTTTTAACCATTGGTGATAGTCCCAATTTTTGAGCTATTTCCGCACTCATGGGTACGCACAATAGACCTCGAGCATTGGTAACCATCGTATTGACCGCTTTGGGAGTAACATATTCGGCCAATCCCACCATGTCTCCTTCGCTTTCACGATTTTCATCGTCCGTTATGATAATAAGATCGCCGTTTTTCAAAGTTTGTAGAGCATTTTTAACTTTTTCAATTATTCTATTTTTCATTATTCACACCACGATTTTCGTTTAAAATGTATTTTCCTAAAATATCAGTTTCAACATTCACAACATCATTAGCCTTTAAATTACCTAGCGTGGTTGCTTGTAAGGTGTGTGGAATCAAACTGACTTTAAACAGCTGGTTCTCCACCGCTGAAACCGTTAAACTCACTCCATCGATGGCAATTGAGCCTTTTTCGACCACATAATCTATATAGTCGGAATTAATTTCAAAAGTTAGAACGATTGAATTTTCATCTAACACTCTGTTAACTAATTTGGCTGTTGTATCTACATGACCCAAAACAAAATGACCATCTAAGCGATCTGTGGCTAGCAAGGCCGGTTCTAGATTAACTTCCATTCCATCTTTCATATTCGCAAGGCTCGTTCGATGAGTTGTTTCGGGCATTACTTCGACGGTAAATCCTTCGTTCAAAATACTAGTAATCGTTAAACAAATCCCATTTATGGCAATGCTATCCCCAATTTTGCTATGAATTTGGTTGGTCATCGGTGTGTCAATCGTAATTTGTGCGGTTGCTTGATTACGTTTAATCTGGCTAATAATGCCTTTTGTTTTAATTATTCCAGTAAACATCTATACTCTCCTCAGTCTAAATTTCATATCTGGTCCCAATTCCATTTTTTCAACTAACTGATATGCATTCGATTGATATGGTAATTGAGTAGGATTAAATATCGCTGGTAACCCCATCGCTCCGTAAATACGTGGTGCAAGATAGGCATTAATCTCATCCACCAGACCGCTCGCTAAAAAATCGGCGTGAATCTGACTCCCACCTTCAACTAAAACACTTTGAATCCCTCGTTTAGCCAGTAGCGTTAAGATTTTATTGGGTGTCCACCGATCAGAAATAACTTCTACGTTACTCGGCCACTGTCGTCGAGTTACGGATGAAGTAAGCAATAAGATTGGATCTGCTGTTTTAAAAAAAGCATAATTTTCGACTTTAAGTTGATCTACATCCCTTATCAAAACAATTCGCCAGGGTTGCTGATAAACAGCGATTTGGCGGACCGTCAATTGTGGATGATCAACTTTTAATGTGTTTTCACCAACTAAAATTGCCTGATATTCTGCCCGTAACTGCTGGCTATCTTGATAAGCTTCTTTACCAGTGATAATGCTGCGTTGGTTGGCCTGCTGGTTAATTTTTCCATCCAAAGTCATGGCATACTTTACATTTACATACGGACGCTGATGCTGATAGAAAAAATTGTATTTAACATTTAATCCTCCAGTTTGGTTTAAAACTTTCGTTTCAATTCCAGCATCTTTTAAAATTTGAAGTCCTTGGCCCGCAACTAGTGGATTAGGATCTTTTTGTCCAACTACGACTGCTTTAATTCCCACTTCAGCCAATTTTTTAGCACAAGGAGGAGTTTTACCAAAGTGACTACAAGGCTCTAATGTTACGTACATTGTGGCCCCTCTAGCTTGATTTAAATCATCTAAATGTTGCAACGCATCGATTTCAGCATGTGCAGTTCCAAATTGATGATGATACCCTTTAGCTAAAACCACATGATTTTTAACAATTACCGCCCCCACTAAGGGATTCGTCCACGTTTGATACTTTCCTTTCTTTGCCATTTCAAAAGCTAAATTCATATAATCTTGTTCACTAATCAAAATCACCCCACGAAAAAAGCCCCACACAAAATTTGTGCGGGGCATGATTTTTGATAGCTAAATAAGACTCCATACGAGCATGCACGCAAAAAAGCGTACAAAAGAGTACGAAATTTAAATAACGTTTCTTCTCCCATCCAGACTATACTGTCGGTCCTAGACTCTCACTAGGTCCACCGCTACACGCGGGTCACGGACTTCAACACTTAGTTGTTACCGTCGGTCGGGAATTACACCCTGCCCCGAAGAAATCTATTCAGTTTTCGGTTTGTAGTCTACGCTATGTTAATTTATTTTGCAAATTTGAAATTTAAAGCCCCCAACGGGCTATACCAAAGGGCCTCTAAAGTAATTTTTCGATTTCTTTTATATTACATTCTGATTAATCAAGCTTTATCACTTGAATGAAAGCGCATTCTTTTGCACAATAGAACCATACCAGAAAAGGAGATATTTTATATGGCATACCAATCAGTAAATCCGTATAACGGAAAATTAATTCATACATTTCCGAACACGACCGATCAAGAAGTCGAAGTCGCATTAAAAAATGCCGACATATTTTATAAATTTGCTAAAACTCAACCAATCGAAAAAAGAG
>JALAGR010000163.1 GCA_022712335.1 Pediococcus sp.
GACTAGTACTCGTGCAATCATCTTTGATCACGCTGGAAACAAAATTGCGGATGCTCAAAGAGAATTTCCACAGTACTTTCCGAAACCCGGATGGGTAGAACATAATGCCAATGAAATATGGAATGCCGTATTGTCGACCATTGCCAATGCGTTTATTGAATCAGGAGTTAAGCCTAACCAAATTAGTGGAATCGGAATTACCAATCAACGTGAAACCACTGTTATTTGGGATAAAAAAACAGGACTCCCGATTTATAACGCAATCGTGTGGCAATCTCGTCAAACAGCAGAGATTGCTGAGCAACTTATAAAAGATGGACATGGCGACATGATCCACCAAAAGACCGGTTTAGTTACAGATGCTTACTTCTCAGCGACTAAAATTCGTTGGATTCTCGATCACGTCGATGGAGCGCAAGAACGCGCCGAACGTGGAGAACTTGTTTTTGGAACAATCGATACATGGCTAATGTGGAAGTTGACTGATGGTGATGTGCACGTCACTGACTACTCTAACGCTAGTCGAACAATGCTATATAACATTCATAAATTGGAATGGGATAAAGAAATCCTTGATCTACTCAACATTCCAGCAGCAATGCTTCCAGAAGTTAAACCAAACTCAACCGTTTATGGTAAAACTAAGGATTACCATTTTTATGGTAGCGAAGTCCCTATTTCTGGAATGGCAGGAGATCAGCAAGCAGCTTTATTTGGTCAATTAGCTTTTGAACCCGGAATGGTCAAAAATACGTACGGAACTGGTGCATTTACCGTAATGAATACAGGAGAAAAACCGCAATTATCTGATAATAATTTATTAACCACCATTGGTTACGGTATTAATGGCAAGGTTTATTATGCATTGGAAGGTAGTATTTTTGTTGCCGGATCGGCGATTCAATGGTTACGTGATGGAATGAAGTTATTTAAAAAAGCTTCTGAATCAGAAGCAGCAGCAATTGCATCTCAAAATGATAATGAAGTTTACGTAGTTCCCGCCTTTACTGGATTGGGTGCTCCATATTGGGATCCTGATGCTCGCGGTTCAGTTTTTGGAATTACTCGTGGGACAACTCGAGAAGATTTCATCAAAGCTACCCTTCAATCCCTCGCTTACCAATCACGTGATGTTATCGACACAATGAAAAAGGATTCTGGAATCGATATTCCTTCAATCCGTGTCGATGGTGGTGCTTCTAACAACGACTATTTGATGCAATTCCAATCCGATATTCTAGGAATTGAAATCGATCGAGCTAGCGACCTAGAAACAACTGCACTGGGTGCAGCATTCTTAGCCGGATTAGCTGTTGGTTTTTGGAAAGACCTTGAAGATTTGAAGAAAGAATATAAGCCAGGAAAAGTATTCAAACCAAAGATGTCAGCTGATGAACGTGAAGATTTATATACAGGTTGGCAAGAAGCAGTTGCGGCAACTCGTCAATTCAAGCATCGACCACGACAATCAAAATAACTTAGGAGGCTTATTTCATGTCATTCTCATTAATTAGTAGAAAACAAGATATTGAAAGATTGAAAAATGAAACGCTCGACTTACTCACTATTGGTGGTGGAATCACCGGTGCGGGTGTTGCCATTCAAGCAAGTGCCATGGGCATGAACAATGCCTTAATTGAAATGCAAGATTTTGCTGAAGGTACATCTTCTCGTTCAACTAAATTAGTTCACGGCGGAATTCGTTACCTTAAAAATTTCGATGTAGAAGTAGTTTCAGATACTGTTAAAGAACGCGCAGTCGTTCAAGGAATTGCTCCTCATATTCCACGCCCTGATCCAATGCTTCTACCAATTTACGATGAACCTGGATCAACTTTTGATATGTTCTCCGTTAAAATCGCGATGAATCTCTACGACCAACTTGCTGGTGTTACTGATCCAAAATATACTAACTACACCATTTCAAAAGAAGAAGTTCTCCAACGTGAACCTCAACTTAACCCTGAAGGTCTTTTGGGTGGTGGTGTTTACCTTGATTTCCGTAACAATGATGCTCGCTTAGTAATTGAAAATATTAAAAAAGCTCATGAAAATGGCGGCTTAATGGTAAGTCATATTAAGGCTCAACACATTCTTCATGATGAAAATGGCCGTGTAAATGGTGTTAACGTTAAAGATCTCTTAACCGGCGAAGAATTTGATATTCACGCTAAATTGGTGATCAATACTACTGGTCCTTGGTCAGACTTTATTCGCGAAATGGATGATAAAGAAGACGTTGTTCCACAAATGCGTCCAACTAAAGGTGTTCACTTAGTTGTCGACCGTTCACGTCTTAACGTTCCTCAACCAACTTACTTTGATTCTGGTAAACAAGATGGACGGATGATTTTTGCGATCCCTCGTGAAGAAAAAACTTACTTTGGTACCACTGATACAGACTATAAAGGCGACTTCTTGCATCTACGAGTTGAACAAGAAGATGTTGATTACTTATTAAGTATCATCAACAAACATTATCCAGAAGCTAATATTACGATCGATGATATTGAAGCTAGTTGGGCAGGATTACGCCCTCTAATTTCTTCAAATGGTAGCTCAGATTACAATGGTGGAAATTCCGGAAAAATCACTTCAGACAGTTTCGACGAAGTAATTGATATTGTTAATAAATATGAAAATAAAGAAGCTGATCGTGTTGATGTTGAAGATGTTTTAAACAATCTTGAAAGCACACTTTCAGAGAAAAATCCTTCTGCCGTATCTCGTGGTAGTGCACTAGATGTTGCTGATGATGGGCTTATGACCCTTGCTGGTGGTAAGATTACCGATTATCGTAAGATGGCTGCTGGTGCCATTGCTTTGATTACTAAGATTCTCAAAAGAGATTTCAACGAAACATTTAATGAAATTGATTCTAAGCATCTTCAGGTTTCTGGTGGTGATATCGACCCTAACAACGTTGATGCAACAATTTCATTCTTTGCTAAACAAGGTATTGAAAGTGGACTATCAAAAACCGAAGCTGAACAAATTGCTAACTTATTTGGTTCCAATGCTGCTCGTGTATTTAGTCAAATTGGTAAGATTGAACCAGCTCCAGGCTTAACGTTAGCCGAAACAATTAGCCTTCATTATTCAATGAACGAAGAAATGACGTTAACGCCTGTTGATTACTTACTACGTCGGACAAACCACCTCCTCTTCCATCACGATACTATTGACGACGTGAAGAAGGGTGTTATTGACGAAATGGCTCGTTACTTCGAATGGTCAGATGAAGAGCGTGAAGCTCAAGCGAAGAAACTACAAGAAACAATCGATGAAGCTAGCCTTACTTACCTAAAATAGGAGGAACTTTTCATGGACAATAGTTTATCGCTTCAATTAC
>JALAGR010000164.1 GCA_022712335.1 Pediococcus sp.
CTTTTAGAAATCACCTGATTTCTTCCATTATAAAAGGGTTCAAGACACCAAAATGTGTCCTGAACCCTTCTATTTTAAAATGCAGTATTTCGAAAATCAGTCTATTTAGAATTGATTATCCAACAACGATATTAACAATCTTGTTTGGAATTACAATTACCTTTCGAACCGTTTTATCTGCTGTCCATTGTTGAATTTTTGAATCAGCTAATGCTAATTTTTCAAGTTCTTCTTTATCAATATCTTTATCCACGGTAATCTTACCACGAACCTTACCATTAACCTGAAGAATAACTTGAACTGTTTCTTCGACTAATTTACTTTCATCGTAAGTTGGCCATTCAGCGTATGAAATACCACCTTCATGTCCTAACAAGCTCCAAAGCTCTTCAGCCACATGCGGTACGATTGGTGCCAGCATCTTAACTAATCCTTCCATGTATGCTGCTGGAAGCTTTTCAGCCTTATATGCTTCGTTAACAAAGACCATCATTTGTGAAATGGCTGTGTTAAAGCGCATGTTTTCGTAGTCATCAGATACTTTCTTAACCGTTTGGTTGTAAACCATGTCTAAAGTACCATCATTTTCAGCTACCACACGGTCACGAAGTTGATTTTCATCATCAATCATCAAACGCCATACACGATCGATCCACTTGCGACTTCCGTTAAGTCCGTCTTCACTCCAAGCTACCGATTCGGTTAAAGGTCCCATGAACATTTCATATAAACGAAGTGTATCTGCACCAAAACGTTCTACAATGTCGTCAGGGTTAACAACGTTACCCTTTGATTTAGACATCTTTTCATGGTTGCTACCCAAAATCATTCCTTGGTTAACCAATTTTTGGAATGGTTCTTTAGTTGGTACAACACCGAGATCATATAACACTTTATGCCAGAAACGGGCGTAAAGTAAATGAAGTACAGCATGCTCAGCTCCACCTACGTATAGGTCAACTGGAAGCCATTCTTTGAGCAACTCTTCATCAGCAAATTTTTCATCGTTCTTAGGATCGATATAACGAAGGAAATACCATGAGCTACCAGCCCATTGTGGCATTGTGTTTGTTTCACGACGACCTTTACGGCCATTTTCATCAACCACGTTAACCCAGTCGTCCAAGTTAGCTAATGGACTTTCACCTGTACCTGAAGGACGAATATCGGTTGCTGCTGGTAATCTTAGTGGCAATTCGCTTTCTGGAACTAATGTTGTTTCGCCATCTTCCCAATGAATAACAGGAATTGGTTCGCCCCAATAGCGTTGACGTGAGAAGACCCAGTCACGAAGACGATAGTTCACCTTTTTATGGCCTGCTGCATGTTCTTCTAACCAAACAATCATAGTGTCGATTGCAGTTTGTTTATCCATACCATCCAAGAAATCAGAATTAACGTGTTGTCCATCACCTGAATATGCTTCAGTTTCAAGATCGCCACCTTCAATAACTGGAACAATATCAATCTTAAATTTCTTCGCAAATTCATAGTCCCGTTGATCATGAGCAGGAACCGCCATGATTGCACCTGTACCGTATGAAGCAAGAACATAGTCACCAATCCAAACAGGAACTTTCTTACCGTTAACTGGGTTAACTGCATATGCTCCAGTAAAGACGCCTGTCTTATCTTTATTCAAATCAGTCCGTTCAAGGTCAGACTTAGTTGCAACTGATTTTTTGTATTCTTCAACAGCTGCTTTGCTTTCTGGTGTAGTGATTTGGTCAACTAATTCATGTTCAGGTGAAATCACCAAGTAAGTTGCTCCGAATAACGTGTCTGGACGAGTTGTAAAGACTTCGATTTGTTTTTCGCTATCTTCAACATTAAAGAACACACTGGCACCAACTGAACGACCAATCCAATTTTTTTGCATTTCTTTAATACTATCTGGCCAATCGACAAGATCTAAGTCGTCGATTAAGCGGTCAGCGTAGGCTGTAATTTTAAGAATCCATTGTTTCATTGGTTTACGATAAACGGGGAAACCACCACGTTCTGTCTTACCATCAACAACTTCTTCATTGGCAACAACGGTACCACCCATCAAATCTGGGGCCCAGTTTACAAGGGTTTCTTTTTCATAAGCAAGTCCCTTTTTGTAAAGTTGTTCAAAAATCCATTGTGTCCACTTGTAGTATGCTGGATCCGTTGTATTAACTTCACGAGACCAATCGTAAGAAAAACCAAGTGATTGAATTTGACGTTTAAAGTTTTGAACATTTTTAGCTGTGAAATCACGGGGATTATTTCCTGTTTTCATTGCATATTGTTCAGCAGGAAGTCCAAATGCATCCCATCCCATTGGATGAAGTACTTTAAAGCCTTGCATACGTTTCATTCGTGACATAATATCCGTCGCTGTATATCCTTCAGGATGACCTACGTGAAGTCCTTGACCTGATGGATATGGGAACATGTCTAAAGCATAGTACTTAGGCTTGTCGGCATCTTCAATTGTCTTAAAAGTTTCATTGTCGCTCCAGAATTGTTGCCATTTCTGTTCGATATCTTTATGATTGTAAGCCATAGTTTCCTCCATTATCTATAATTGTCGATAAAAAAAGCCTAAGAATTCTAAAAAAGAATCCTTAGGACGAAAAGTTCCGCGGTACCACCTATGTTTTGCAAAATGCACACTTGATTACCTTAACGCGGAAAACGACAACCCCTACTTGATTCAAGATTGTTTATTTGAAAGACGAGTTCGTTGAGTGCTATTCCGAATTTCCACTAACCATTCGGTCTCTTAAAATACCAACTTCAACTACTACTTCTTTTATCGACAATATTTAGTTAGGTTTATCATACCAATCTCCACGCTGTATTACAACTCAATATGCTAAAATTAATAACGAAGTTAAAGGAGAACCGTATGCAAAAGAAAAAGTTTATTCGTACATTCGTCAATATTATCCCGACCCTATTATTTGTTTTAGTTGTGAGTTTAGTCATTTTTAAAAGAGATTGGGTCCAGTCTTATGACAGCACCATCAGTGGCTTTGTTCAATCTTTTAGAACACCGCTACTCAATCACTGGATTAGTTTATATACTCAAATCGGAAATACCGTTCCTTACATTATTATTAGTTTGATTGTATGTTTAATCTTGGTTTGGAAGAATTACAAAAAAGAGGCTTTGTTGCTAGTTTGCAATATCATTCTGGGCAACGGGATTAATCATTTAATTAAACAGGCCGTTCAGCGTCACCGTCCAGAACTTCGCTTAATAAAGATTGACGGTTATAGCTTTCCTAGTGGACATTCAGTTGCAGCGATGATTTTATTTGGAAGCCTCATTTGCATCACATTTCGACTTTTTAAAAATCAGTTGAGTCGTTATCTACTATCACTGGTCTATTTAATTTTGATGCTGTGCCTTGGATTATCACGAATTTATCTTAATGTTCACTTTCCAACCGATGTTACGGCTGGATTCCTGTTAGGTTTAATTGTGATTCAAGTTACATCTCATTTCTTTTATGGAAGGAATTCTAAAAATGCTCGATAATGCTATGCAATACAGCCATCGACTACTCTCCGAAGTTGTCCAACCAGGAGATTGCGTAGTCGATGCCACAATGGGAAATGGTCACGATACTTTATTTTTAAGTGACCTTGTTCAAAGTTCTGGTAAAGTTTTTAGCTTTGACGTTCAAAGTCAGGCGTTAGAACAGACACGTACTCTATTTGAAAAAAATCAGCACTCACTCGATAATGTGGAATTGATTCATGCTAGTCATGATCAAATTCAAAAATATGTCTCGCAAACCATTACTGGTGCCGTCTTTAACCTGGGATATTTGCCCGGTGGTGATAAGACAATTATTACCCATTCCGAATCTACCATCGCGGCCGTTCAACAATGTTTAGCACAATCTCAAATTGGTGGCCGCACTATTTTAGTTTGTTATTACGGTCATCCTGGTGGTAAGGAAGAATTGGAACAACTACTTTCTTTCGTTACCGATTTGGATCAACACGAATTTTCATGTTTACGATATGAATTCATCAATCAGATTAATAACCCGCCCATTCTACTTTGTATTGAGCGTAAAAAATAATGGATTTAGAAATTTAGCTGTTAAGCTATTTTATAAATCCATTTTTTAATTATTTGTTTTTTTACGTCGATCGAAGGCATTAATAATTAATGCTACAACGATCAGGATGAAACAACCAATATAAATATTGTGTAGTGCTTGATACAACACATTTCTAAGTGCTGGAAGCAATGCTTCCGGGAGCGTCTTTGCTGTTTGAGGATTGATAACCTTGTTCATCATATCCATGTTAAGTCGAGGATTTTCTTTAACGCCAGCATTCATCGTTCCATTCATAATAATTCCAAAAACGGACATCATAATGGTTTGTCCCAATGTTTTTGCTAATGTATTAAAGGAAGTTGCCACTCCAATTCGATCTCTCGTTACTAATTGTTGTGAAATAACTAGTGTTGAAGTAATCGTAATCCCAAAACCAATCCCTAACACAGCGGCAATGAAGAAGAAGGCAATAAATGGTGTTGATGCTGGAACTAACGCTAACATCAAACTTCCGACCGCCAAAATTGATAAACTAATCGTCAAAATTTGATTAGACTTTAATTTTACAATCATCCGCCCTGCGAGGAATGAACCCATAATCCATAAAATTGAACTTGGTGTTACCGCAAATCCAGCTAGTGAAGCCGGCACACCCAAGATTCCCTGCGTCCAACTTGGCAAATAAACTTCAAATCCAATTAGTAATCCAGAAACTAACATCGTAGCGACGTTTTGAATTACAAACGTGCGATTATTAAACAAATCTAAGAAGATGATTGGATCCTCTGCCCGCTTTTCTTGACGAATAAATAATCCCGTTCCAACAATGAAGATTACAAATGAAGTTAACAATGTCACTAATGAGAAGGAACTTTCTCCCATTAATTGGAAGCCATACATTAATCCAAGCAGTGCCACCATTAACCAGAAACTTCCAAGATAATCAATTTTCTTACTATGAACACTGACTTCTTCTTTAAGAAAGAATTGAATCAAAAAGATTGTAATAATTCCAATTGGTAAATTAATGAAGAAAATCCAATGCCAACTTAAATTATCAACAATAAACCCACCTAATAGTGGCGCAATAATTGATGCAATTCCCCAAGCCGAACCGTTTAGTCCCATAACCTTAGCACGCTTTTCAATTGGATAAATATCAGCAATAATTGTATTGGAAACCGGCATGATCGAGCCCGCACCAATTCCTTGTAGAGCTCGCCATAAAATTAAGAATCCCATTGAATGTGCCATTCCACTTAACATCGATCCAATTAAGAAAATGATGATTCCAAAAATAAACACACGTTTTCTTCCAAAAATGTCGGATAATTTTCCATAAATTGGGGTACAAATTGCGTTAGTTAATAGGAAAATTGAGATAACCCAATTCATCAAATTAACTCCATGTAAATCCCCTACGATTGTCGGCATCGCTGTTGAAACGATGGTTCCCTCAATGGCCGACATGAACGTCGCAACAAAAATAGCGATTGTTACGATTACAACATTTGTTTGTTTTTTCTCCATTTATTACCTCTCAACCAACATAATAGCCGTGCTAACATCCAGTCGGACATCAAC